>NZ_JBLRDT010000088.1:0-11146 GCF_057512245.1 Gryllotalpicola sp. CP2-P1 | reverse complement strand
TCTCGATCGCCGCGGCCCGCCAGAACCGCGTCGTCATGCCGCCCGCCGCGCTCGACCCCCTGGCTCCGCAGACGCCTGAGAACCCGTCCGAGATCCCCGCGAACTACGACGTCGCCGTGTTCGAGAACCGGTCGCCGTCGTTCGGGCCCGCGCTGCCCGTCGCGGGCTCGGCCGAGGCAGACCCCGCCCGCCTCGACGGGGTCGGGTTGAACCGCGAGGCGCCGTCGTACGGCCGCTGCGAGGTCGTGTGCTTCAGCCCGGAGCACGAGGGCGCGTTCGGATCGATCCACCGTTCCCGGGCGCGCACGGTGATCGAAGCGTGGGCCGATCGCACGGCCGCGCTGTCGGCGCTGCCCGGCGTGCGGCAGGTGTTCCCGTTCGAGAACCGCGGTGCGGCGATCGGGGTCACCCTGCAGCACCCGCACGGCCAGATCTACTCCTACCCCTACGTCACGCCGCGCACGCAGCGCCTCATCGCGTCGATCGACGAGTACGGCCCCGGGCTGTTCGCCGACCTGCTCGCCGCCGAGCAGGCGGGCCCCCGCGTGGTGCTCGCGGGCGAGCACTGGACAGCCTTCGTGCCCTTCGCCGCCCGCTGGCCCATCGAAGTGCACCTGCTGCCGAACGAGCACGTGGCCGACTTCGCCGAGACGAGCAGCGCGCAGCGCGATGAACTGGCCGTGCTGTACTTGAGACTGCTGCGGGGCGTCGACGCGCTCTACGGCGACCCGACCCCGTACATCGCCGCGTGGCACCAGGCCCCCGTCGACACGCATCGTGACAGCATCCGCCTCAACCTGCAGCTGACCAGCCCGCGCCGCGGCCCCGACAAGCTCAAGTTCCTGGCCGGAAGCGAGGCCGCGATGGGCGCGTGGATCGGGGACATCCCACCCGAGACCCAGGCCGAGCGCCTGCGCGCCGCGATCGCGCAGGCAGATGAGGAGAACCCCGTATGAGCGAGCTCGTCGACGAGACGCGCACCGGATTCGAGCGGCGTTACTCATATGCGCCTTCCGGAATATGGTCGGCTCCGGGCCGCGTCAACCTGATCGGCGAGCACACCGACTACAACGAGGGCTTCGTGCTGCCGTTCGCGATCGACCGGCGCACCTTCGCCGCGCTCGCACTGCGCGACGATGACATCGTGCGGGTCTCGAGCGCAGCGAGCGACGACGTGGTCGAGGTGAGGCTGGCGGATGTCGCGGCGGGCGCGTCGTCGCTGGCCGGCGTCCCGGCCGACGGCCGTTGGGCGGGCTACCCGCTCGGGGTCGCCTGGGCGTTCGGGCAGCTCGGCGCTGATCTCGCGGGCCTGCCGGGCTTCGACGTGCACTTCGACTCCGATGTGCCGATCGGCGCCGGCCTGTCGTCGTCTGCGGCGATCGAGGGCGCGCTTGCGGTCGCGCTGAACGAGGTGTGGCGTCTCGGCTTCGACGGTGCTCGGCTCGTCGATGTGTGTCATCGGGCCGAGAACGACTTCGTCGGCGCCCCGACGGGCATCCTCGATCAGTCCGCCTCGCTCCTGTCGCAGGAGGGCGCGGCGCTCTTCCTCGACTGCCGCGACGGGTCGTCCGAGCCCGTGGACCTGCGGCTCGAGGAATCCGAGCTCGCCATCCTCGTGATCGATACGAAGGTGACCCACGACCACGCCTCGGGCGACTACGCCGCCCGGCGCGCCTCGTGCGAGGCCGCGGCCCGTGAGCTCGGCGTCAGGGCACTGCGCGACGTCACCTGGCCGCAGCTGCTCGAGGCACGCGATCGGCTCGACGGCGTGACCTATCGCCGTGCGCGGCACATCGTCACCGAGAACCAGCGGGTGCTCGACACCGTCGCGGCCCTGCGCGCCGACGGGCCGGATGCGATCGGCGACCTCATGTTCGCCTCGCACCGCTCGATGCGCGACGACTTCGACATCTCGACGCCCGAACTCGACCTCGCCGTCGAGATCGCGCTCAACTACGGTGCCATCGGGGCGCGCATGACGGGCGGCGGCTTCGGCGGATCGGTGATCGCGCTCACGCCGGTCGCCGCGATCACGCACGTGCAGGTCGCGATCGACGGCGCCTTCGCCGAGCACGGCTACACGGGGCCCGAGATGTTCCTCGTGTGGCCGTCGCAGGGCGCCCGCCGCGACCGCTAGCACCGGCCCTGGCGCCGCGTGCGCCACCAGCTTCCGCATTCCGCTCCTCGGATCCGGGTGGCGCACGGCGGAAGCTGGTGGCGCTGCTCGGATCCTCTTCGCGCTGCTCGGATCCGCGCAGCGCCGAGCGGATCCGAGCAGCGTCGAGCACGCACCCCTGCGAGGAACCCCTGATAGGAAGAGGTCATGGCTGAGACGCGTGTGACCCTGCCCATCGGAACACCGAACGAGAGCGCGGCGGCGTATGTCGCGCCCGGGGTCGCGCTGATCGGCGCGGTCACCCTCGCCGAAGGCTCGAGCGTGTGGTTCAACGCGGTGCTGCGCGCCGACAACGAGCCGATCACCCTCGGCGCCGGCTCGAACCTGCAGGACCTGGTCGCCTGCCACGTCGATGCGGGCAAGCCCCTCACGATCGGCGCCGGCGTCTCGGTCGGACACAGCGCGGTGCTGCACGGCTGCACCATCGAAGACGACGTGCTCATCGGCATGCACGCCACCGTCATGAACGGAGCCGTGATCGGAACCGGCTCGCTCGTCGCGGCGGGCGCGCTGGTGACCGAGGGCACGGTCGTGCCCCCGCGGTCGCTGGTCGCAGGGGTTCCGGCGAAGGTGCGCAGGGAGTTGACGGATGCCGAAGTGGCAGGAATCCGCGTCAATGCGCAGCACTACGCCGAGCGGGCGCGGCTCTACGCGGGCACAGCCCTCTGAGGCCTCACGAGCGCTCCTCCGTGACGAGATAGACGACGGCCGTCTCCGGCGGAAGATACGGCGCGTGCAGGCCGGCTGACGCGATCAACCCGCCGCTCAGCACGACGCCCTCTCCCCCGTTCCACCAGGCAGGCGGTTGCGCGATGCGCGGCAGCGACTCTGCGAACACGGGCCGCACCCGGTACCGCCGCTGCGGGTCGAGGCCGGGAAGCCGCACGCGCCCCGGGGTGACGAGACCGCTCATGGCCAGCGAGACGTAGGCGTAGATCGCCTGCGACTTGTCTGGGGCGACGACGCCGTTCACGAGGAGCGTCGGGTCGGTGTGATCCAGGCGCACCACGTCGCCGCCGTGCAGCAGGGCGCGGTGCTCCGTGTAGAACGCGATCCACTCGCGCAGCTGCGCGCGCTCCTCCGCCGTCGCCTGGCGCAGGTCCCACTCGATTCCGAAATGGCCGAAGACGGCGGTCGCGGCCCGGAACGACAGCGAGCTCTGCCGCCCCGTGGTGTGGTTCACTCCCGCGGCGACGTGCGAGCCGAGCAGCTCGGGCGGCAGCAGCTGGGTCGTCCAGCGCAGCATCTGCTGGCGGTCGAGCGGGTCGATGTTGTCGGAGACCCAGATGCGGTCGGTGTGCTCGAGCGCGGCGAGGTCGGCGCGGGCGCCGCCCGACGAGCAGGACTCGATCTCGAGCCCGGGGAAGCGCTGCTTGAGCTCGGCGACCAGGCGGTAGAACGCGAGAGTCTGCTCATGCACGGCCGGGCGCCCGCCGGGTTGTGTGCCGGCGTCGACGAGATCGCGGTTGTGGTCCCACTTGAGGTAGGAGATGTCGTTCTCGTCGAGCAGCGTGACCAGCGCGTCACGGATGTGGTCGTACGCCTCGGGAATCGCGAGGTTCAGCACCTGCTGATGCCGCGCCTCGATCGGCAGCCGGCCGCCGGTCGCCATGATCCACTCGGGGTGGGCGCGCGCGAGCTCGGAATCGGGGTTCACCATCTCGGGCTCGACCCACAGCCCGAAGCGCATGCCGAGCTCGGTGACCCTGTCGATCAGGGGCGTCAGCCCGTTCGGCCAGGCATCCACCGACACCGTCCAATCGCCGAGGCCCGACGTGTCGTCGCGACGCGACCCGAACCAGCCGTCGTCCAGCACGAACCGCTCGACGCCGAGCTCTGCCGCGAGCTCGGCGAGCTCGAGCAGCGCGGGCAGGTCGTGGTCGAAGTACACCGCCTCCCACGTGTTGAGCGTCACGGGGCGCGGCGACGAGGGATGCTGCGGCCGAGCGCGCATCAGACGGTGGAAGCGCCGCGCCACCTCGTCGAGCCCGTCGCCGTACGCGCCGTAGAGCCATGGCGACGTGTACGCCTGCCCCGGCGCGAGCCGCACCTCGCCCGGCAGCAGCAGCTCCCCGCCGCCCAGCACCGTCTCGCCTTCGTTCACGCGCTCGAGGTAGTGCACGTGGTTACCCGACCAGGCCGTATGGATGCCCCAGACCTCGCCCGAGGCGAAGCCGAAGCCGGGCGCCCCAGCGTGCAGGACTCCTGCGGCACCCCAGCCGGTGCGCCCCTGACGGCCCTCGCGGCGGTGCGTTCCGACCGTGATGGGCTGCCGTTGCGGCACCTTCTCTTTGCCCCAGCGGCCGGCGAAGTCGAGCGTCTCGCCCACGTGCTGGGGCACAGGCAGCGCCAGATTGAGCGCATCGAGCTGGAAGTCGTCGTCGCCCGAGTTCGTGAGCGTCGCGCGGGTGCGCAGCACACCGCTCGGGTCCAGCTCGATGACGAGCTCAAGGCCGAGGGATGCCTGCTCATCGCTCGCCCGCACCGCGAGTCGCGCCGCCTCGACGGCGTCGACCTCGGGGCCGTGCAGCTCCACGCCGTCGGCCTCGATGCCGGTCACGGTGAACTTCGGCGACCAGGCCCGGCCGGAGCGCGACCCCACGAGACCCGGCGTGCCGAGCCACCCCGTCCACGGCTCGGGCAGGATTGCGAGGTACGGAGGCACATCGGGCGAACTCGGCCGTGTCGGCGACACGCCTGCTTCGGCGAGCGCGGCGAGGTCAGCCTCGCCGAGCGCGCCGGGGTCGGCCCCCCAGTGCAGCACCGACGGCAGCCGACCGCCCGTGATGTCGAGAACGAGAGCGACGCCGGCGGCGCGCAGCACTGCGCGTGCCTCGGGGTACTCGGTCATTGATCTCCTGTCGGGACTCGAACGAGGGTCGCGGCCGGCTACTGCGCCGGCGGCACGACCTCGACCTCGGTGCCGCCCGTGATGCGCACGAGCTCGTCATAGCTGAGCGGGAAGACGGTGTGCGCGTGCCCCGCGGCAGCCCACAGCACGTCGTAGTCGCGCAGCGCCGTGTCGATGTAGGTGCGCACGGGGGCCGGGTGGCCGACCGGTGCCACGCCGCCGATCGTCTGGCCCGTGGCATCCTTCACGAGATCCTTCGACGCGCGCTCGATCATGCCGCCCAGCCGCTCGCCCAGCCAGTCGGTGTCGACGCGATGCGCGCCGCTCGTCATCACGAGGATCGGCGCACCGTCGAGCGCGAACACGAGGGAATTGGCGATCGCGCCCACCGTGGTGCCGATCGCCTCGGCCGCTGCCGCCGCGGTCGGGGTACCGACCTCGAACCAGGTGATCTCAGGGTTCAGGCCGTGCTCGGCGAGCGCTGCGCGCACACGATCGATGGCGGGATGCTCGGTGTTCACCACACTCGTGACGCTACCGGCTCACGCGGCGCCCGTCGCGCCGGGATCGCCGCGCGTCAGTACTCGAGGCCGGGGTAGAGCGGGAAGGCATCCGTCAGCTTCTGCACGCGAGCGCGCAGCGCGAACGGGTCGTAGTCGGGGCGCAGCGCCTTGGCGATGATGTCGGCCACCTCGGCGAACTCGGCGTCGCCGAAGCCGCGCGTCGCGAGCGCGGGCGTGCCGATGCGGATGCCGGAGGTGACCATCGGCGGGCGGGGGTCGAACGGCACCGAGTTCTTGTTGACGGTGATGCCGACCTCGTGCAGGCGGTTCTCGGCGTCCTGGCCGGAGAGCTCGCTCTCGCGCAGGTCGGCGAGCACGAGGTGCACGTCGGTGCCGCCGGTGAGGACATTGACGCCCGACGCGCGCGACTCATCGGAGGTCAGCGCCTCGGCGAGCAGCTTCGCGCCCGAGATGGTGCGCGCCTGGCGCTCCTTGAACTCGTCGGTCGCGGCGAGCTTGAAGGCGGTGGCCTTCGCGGCGATGACATGCATGAGCGGGCCGCCCTGCTGGCCGGGGAACACGTTCGAGTTGAGCGCCTTCGCGAGCGCCGTGTCGCGGCTGAGGATGAAGCCGCTTCTCGGGCCGCCGATCGTCTTGTGCACGGTCGACGAGACGACGTCGGCGTAGGGGACGGGGCTCGGGTGCAGCCCCGCGGCGACGAGTCCGGCGAAGTGCGCCATGTCGACCCAGAGCTTGGCACCGACCTCGTCGGCGATGTCACGGAAGGCTGCGAAGTCGAGCTGGCGCGGGTAGGCCGACCAGCCGGCGATGATGACCGCCGGGCGGTGCTCGCGGGCCTTGTCGCGCACGACGTTCATGTCGACGAGGAACGTCTCGGGGTCGACGCCGTAGCTGACCGCGTTGTAGAGCTTGCCCGAGAAGTTGAGCTTCATGCCGTGGGTCAGGTGGCCGCCGTGCGCGAGCTCGAGGCCGAGGATCGTGTCGCCGGGCGTCGCGATCGCTGAGAGCACGGCGGCGTTGGCGGAGGCGCCCGAGTGGGGCTGCACGTTCGCGTACTCGGCGCCGAAGAGCTCCTTCGCGCGGGCGATCGCGAGCTGCTCGGCGATGTCGACGAACTCGCAGCCGCCGTAGTAGCGGCGCCCCGGGTAGCCCTCTGCGTACTTGTTGGTGAGCACCGACCCGGCGGACTCGAGCACCGCGCGGGGCACGAAGTTCTCGCTCGCGATCATCTCGAGGTAGTCGCGCTGACGGCCCAGCTCGAGCCGCAGCACCTCGGCGATCTCGGGATCGACCTCGGAGAGAGGGGCATTGAAGTTGTCGACCATGACCGGCGCCTTTCTGACGGAACGGATGACGTATCAGGGATCCGTGTCGGCCCAGGCGTACGGCCGAATCAGTCTGGAAGATCTGAGTCGCTCCCCGGTGGTAGCCCACCTCAACGCCAGTCGCGACGCGTTCAGGGTATCAGTCAGAAGCCCGCGACCTCGTGCGGCTCGTAGGGCTCCTCGAGGAGGTCGAGCTGATCGTCGCTGAGCTCCACGTCGAGTGATGCCACGGCGTCGGTGATGTGGTTCGGCTTCGTGACGCCGACGATCGGCGCGGTGACCGCGCTCTGGTGGTGCAGCCACGCCAGGGCCACCTGAGCCCGGGGAATCCCCAGCTCGTCTGCGACGCGCGCCACGCGCTCGACGATCACGCGGTCGCTGTCGCGGTAGAGAGTCTTGCCGAACTCGTCCTTCTCTTTGCGGTTGCTCGTCTCGTCCCAGTCGCGGGTGAGGCGGCCGCGGGCGAGCGGCGACCACGGGATGACCGCGATGCCCGTCTCTTCGCAGAAGGGCAGCATCTCGCGCTCCTCCTCGCGGTAGATGAGGTTGTAGTGGTTCTGCATCGAGACGAACGGGGTCCACCCGTTCAGCTCTGCGACGAACTGCGCCTGCGCGAACTGCCACGCCCACATCGAGCTCGCGCCGATGTAGCGCGCTTTGCCGGCCTTCACGACGTCGTGCAGCGCCTCCATGGTCTCTTCGATCGGCACGCTCGGGTCCCAGCGGTGGATCTGGTACAGGTCGACGTAGTCGGTGCCGAGGCGGCGCAGCGAGTTGTCGATCTCCATCATGATCGCCGCGCGTGACAGGCCGGCGCCGTTCGGACCGGGGCGCATGCGGCCGTGCACCTTGGTCGCGAGCACGACCTGGTCGCGCGTGGTGAAGTCGCGGATCGCGCGGCCGACGATCTCTTCGCTCGTGCCGCCCGAGTAGACGTTCGCGGTGTCGAGGAACGTGATGCCCGCCTCGAGCGCCTGCTTGATGAGCGGGCGCGACGCCTCTTCGCCGAGGGCCCACTGGTGGCCGCCCGCCGCGGGCTCGCCGAAGCTCATGCACCCGAGGGTGATCGCGCTGACCTCAAGACCTGTGCTGCCGAGCTTCACGTACTCCACGTCTGTCAGCCTAGGCTTCGCCGCGCCGATAATCTTGGGCGCATGAGCTCCGCGCCCACGCACTGGGTCCTCACCCTCGTCTGCGTCGACCAGCCCGGCATCGTGCACGCCGTCAGCGGAGCGATCGTCGCCGCCCACGGCAACATCACCGAGAGCCAGCAGTTCGCCTCGGCCGACACGGGTCGCTTCTTCATGCGGCTGCAGGTCGAGCTATCCGCCGCGCGCGAGGAGTTCGAGGCCGCGCTCGCACCGGTGGTCGCGCGCTTCGGCCTCGAGTGGCGCCTCGATGTGGTCGGGCGGCCCACGAAGACGCTGATCCTCGCGTCGAAGGCGAGCCACGCGGTCGGCGACCTGCTCTACCGCACGCGCTCGGGGCACCTCTCGCTCGACGTTCCGCTCGTGCTCGCGAACCACCCCGACCTCGCCGAGCTCGTCGGGTTCTATGGCGTGCCGTTCGAGAGCATGCCCGTGACGGATGCCGCGAGCAAGGCCGCCTTCGAGCAGCGCGTGCTCGACGAAGTCGAGAAGCACGGTGTCGAGCTGGTGGTGCTCGCGCGCTATATGCAGATCCTCTCCCCCGAGCTGTGCGAGGCGCTGACCGGGCGCGCGATCAACATCCACCACTCGTTCCTGCCGGGGTTCAAAGGAGCGAACCCGTACCGGCAGGCGCACGCCCGCGGGGTGAAGCTCATCGGTGCGACCGCTCACTTCGTGACGAGCGACCTCGACGAGGGCCCGATCATCGAGCAGAACGTCGTGCGCGTCGACCACACCGCGACCCCGGCACAGCTGATGGCGACCGGCCAGGACGAGGAGTCGCGCACGCTGCGGCAGGCGGTCAAGTGGTTCAGCGAGCACCGCGTGCTGCTCGACGGCGCGCGCACGATCATCTTCCGCTGAGCCGCAGACCGGAACTGTTCCCTCATGCAAGCGAACCGGATGCTTCGGCATCCGCTTCGCCCAGATTTCCGTGACCTACGCCCGGATACCCTTTAACAGTGACCGCACGACCCGCCGCCGACAGCCCGCAGCAACCCCAGATCGGCATCGTCGATGCGCTGCGCTTCCTGTGTGAGGTGTTCGCGATCGTGACCCTCGGCATCTGGGGCTTCACACAGTTCCCGTTCTGGCTGAACCTGGTCGTCGGCATCGGCGCGCCCGTGCTCGCGATCGTGCTGTGGGGGCTGTTCCGCGCACCGAAGGCGGTGCTCGCGGTCGACCCGTTCGTGAAGGCCATCGTCGAGATCGTGGTGATGGGCACGGCTGCCTTCGCCTGGGCCGACATGCACCAGTGGATCATCTTCGGCGTCTTCACCATCGTGGCCCTCGCCACCGGATTGATCGCGGGCCGACGCGAGTTCTGAGCCGCTTCGCTAGCCTCAGAGCATGACAGTGCTCGTCGTCCACTCGGCCCGCAAGATCGACGCAACCGGCGAGCTCGACGAGTTCTGGTTCGCCGCAGAGAACGGCACGATCACCGCGACGGGCACGGGCGACGGCTGGCACGCGCACGCCGATGCCGAGGCATCCGTCTTCGATGCGCATGGCCAGCACCTGGTTCCCGGATTCCTCGATCTGCACGGCCACGGAGCGGGCGGCTTCGCGTTCGATGACGGCGCCTACGCGATCGCGAAGGCGCTCGACGTGCACCGCGCGCACGGCACCACCCGGTCGGTCATCAGCCTGGTCGCGAACCCGCTCGACGAGCTGTGCACGTCGCTCGCGGCGATCGCCGACCTCGCCGTCGAAGACGAGCTGATCCTCGGCGCGCACCTCGAGGGCCCGTTCCTCGCCGCCGAGCGCAAGGGCGCGCACAACCCCGACTTCCTGATCGACCCGTCCCCCGCCGCTGTCGAGCGGCTGATCGCCGCCGCGCGCGGCACGCTGCGGCAGATCACGCTCGCCGTCGAGCGTGAGAACGCGCTCGAGGCCATCGACGTGTTCGTCGAGGCCGGCGTGCAGGTCGCCGTCGGGCACACCGAGGCGGGCTTCGACCTGACGCGCGCGGCGTTCGACCGCGGTGCCCGCCTGCTGACGCACGCGTTCAACGCCATGCCCGGAATCGGCCACCGCGCCCCCGGCCCGGTCGTCGCGGCGCTCGAGGACCCGCGGGTGACGGTCGAGCTGATCCTCGACGGCGTGCACGTCGCCCCCTCTGTCGCGAAGCTGGCCTTCGCGGCCGCGCCCGGGCGCATCGCCCTCATCACCGACGCGATGGCCGCCACCGGGTCGCCCGACGGCGCCTACAAGATCGGCTCACTCGACGTCGCGGTGGTCGACGGGGTGGCGAAGCTGCGCGAGCCGGATGGGTCGCTCGGCTCGATCGCCGGGTCGACGCTGACGCTCGACGTCGCGCTGCGGAACGCCATCGAGCTCCTCGGGCTCTCGCCGATCGACGCGGTCGCGGCGCTCACCACCGTGCCGGCGCGGGCGCTCGGCCTCGAGCACCGCTTCGGCCTGCTCGCGCCCGGCTTCGCCGCCGACGCCGTGCTGCTCGACCACGCCTGGTCGGTGCGCGGCGTGTGGGCCGCGGGTGCGAAGCTGGCGTGACACCGTGCCGCTGACCGTCGGCGTCGTCGGCGCGGGTGCGATGGGCCGCGAGCATGCCCGGCAGCTGCGCGCTCTCGGTGTGCGCACGGTGATCTGGAGCAGAAGCGGGGCGGATGCCGCGGCCGTGCAGCTCGGCGCCGAGCCGGCCGCCTCGTTCGAGGCGCTGCTCGCCGCCGCCGACGTCGTCGACATCACGACGCCAACGACCACGCACCTTGCCCTCGGCCTCGCGGCGATCGCGGCCGGCAAGCAGGTGATCTGCGAGAAGCCCCTCGGGCGCACGGCGGCCGAGGCGCAGCAGCTGGTCGACGCTGCGTCTGCCGCCGGTCTGCACCTGCTGCCCGCCCACGTCGTGCGCTGGTTCCCGGCGTACGCGCAGGCGAAGGCCGCGGTGAGTGCCGGTGAGCTCGGCGAGCTTCAGCGCCTGCGGTTCTACCGCGGCGGCGCACACCCGACATCGCCGTGGTTCGCCGACCGGGCGCAGTCGCGCGGCGTCGTGATGGACCTGATGATCCATGACCTCGACCAGGCGCGGTGGCTCGCGGGCGAGGTCGTGCGCGTCGAGGCGACCCGCGACGCGGGGACGCGCGAAGATGGCGCTGCGGCGG
>NZ_JBLRDT010000087.1:0-11200 GCF_057512245.1 Gryllotalpicola sp. CP2-P1 | reverse complement strand
GCGGCGCGGCGTGCCGTCATCCGTCGTCATCAGCTGGACGCCGCGCAGGCGGTCGCCGCGGACCTGCCGGCCGTGCTGGAGTCCGTCGACCGCTCGCTCGCCCAGGCGCGGCTCGAGCTCGCGAACGCCGAGCGGCAGCGTGCGAGCCAGAACGAAGAGCTCGCGGGTCTGCGGCGCGAGGAATCCGCGCTGCGCGAGCGGCTGCAATCCGTCAGCGAGAACGTGCACGGCCTCGAGCTGCAGATCTACGAGAAGAAGCTGCACCTCTCGAGCCTGCTCGAGCGCGCCGGCAGCGAGCTCGGCCTCGTCGAGGACGTGCTGGTCGCCGAGTACGGGCCCGAGGTCGAGATCCCCGCCGAGGAGGAGGGCGGCGAGCCGACCGTCTTCGACCGCGCCGAGCAGCAGAAGCGGCTCGACAGGGCGCAGCGCTCGCTCGACCAGCTCGGCCGGGTGAACCCGCTCGCCCTCGAGGAGTTCGCGGCCCTCGAGCAGCGGCACCAGTTCCTCACCGAGCAGCTCACCGACCTGCAGAACACCCGCCGCGACCTGCTGACGATCATCGAAGAGCTGGATGCCACGATGCAGACGGTCTTCCAGGCCGCCTTCGAAGACACCAAGAACGCGTTCGCCGAGGTGTTCCCGATCCTGTTCCCGGGCGGCGCCGGCAGCATCCAGCTCACCGACCCCGACGACCTGCTCACCACCGGCATCGAGGTCGCGGTGCGCCCCGCGGGCAAGAAGATCGAGCGGCTGTCGCTGCTGTCCGGCGGCGAGCGCTCCCTCGCGGCCGTGGCCTTCCTCGTTGCGATCTTCAAGGCGCGGCCGAGCCCGTTCTACATCATGGACGAGGTCGAAGCGGCTCTCGACGACGCGAACCTCGGCCGCCTCCTCACGATCTTCGAGAACCTGCGCGAGTCGAGCCAGCTCATCGTCATCACGCACCAGAAGCGCACGATGGAGATCGCCGATGCGCTCTACGGCGTCTCGATGCGGCAGGACGGCGTGAGCGCCGTCGTCGGCCAGCGGGTCGGCACCGCCGCATAACTAGAATTGTCCGCATGGCAGAAGCTCGCTCGTGGTCGTTCGGCGGCGCACTCCGGAACCTCTTCACCGGCCAGCAGAAGCGGGTCATCGATGAGGACACCTGGGACGAGCTCGAGGTCGCGCTGATCGGCGCCGACTTCGGCCCCGACATCACCGAGAGCGTCATCGACGAGCTCAAAGCCAAGGTCGAGCGTTACAAGACCACCGACTACGCCGACCTGCAGCGCATGCTGCGCGAGGGCCTGGAAGAGCGCCTGTCGAAGTTCGACACGACCCTGAAGCTCACGGAGCGCCCCGCTGTCGTGCTGGTCGTCGGAGTGAACGGCGTCGGGAAGACCACGACGATCGGCAAGTTCGCGAAGTTCCTCACCAACTACGGCCGCTCGGTCGTCGTGGGCGCGGCCGACACCTTCCGCGCGGCGGCCGTCGAGCAGCTCGGCACCTGGGCCGAGCGCGCCGGCGTCCAGATCGTCAAGCCGCAGCAGCAGGGTCAGGATCCGGCATCCGTCGCCTTTCAGACGGTGGACTTCGCCAAGCGCAACGGCATCGAGATCGTGATCGTCGACACGGCCGGCCGCCTGCACACCAAGGGCGGGCTCATGGACGAGCTCGGGAAGATCAAGCGCGTCGTCGAGAAGCAGGCGCCGATCGCCGAGGTGCTGCTCGTGCTCGACGCGACCACCGGTCAGAACGGTCTCATGCAGGCGCAGGCGTTCCTCGAGAGCGCGGGGGTGACCGGGCTCGTGCTGACGAAGCTCGACGGCTCGGCGAAGGGGGGCTTCGTGCTCGCCGTGCAAGAGAAGACGGGCATTCCGATCAAGCTCGTCGGCCAGGGCGAGGGCATCGGTGACCTGACCGGCTTCACGCCGCACGTGTTCGTGCAGCAGCTGGTCGGCTGAGTTTTCTTAAGGGGCGAGCGGATGTCTGTCGAGCACGACTATTTCGGGGTGGTCGATTCCACCGGCGGCGGGGGACTCTACTGGGACGACACGCTCGAGGTCGGCGACCAGTTCGTCGATCTGGTGCTCACCGCCGAGGACGAGGACCTCGTGAGTGCGTCGTCGCTCGATCTCGCCGCGGCGATGGCCCAGGGGCTCGAGGCGTTCGACGGCCGAGCCCGTGAGGCGCTCGTCGCGCAGCTCTCCGAGCGGCAGTCGGCGACCACGACCTTCATCGACCGCCAGGTCGACAGCAAGGGCGAGGACCTGCAGACCCTGCTCGACCTGATGGTCGACAACTCGGGCGACATCGCGATCGATGTGCTCAAGTCGCTGCAGCTCGTGCGGGTCGTGCTCCACCCCGAGCACACAGAAGGCGACGACGCCTTCGCGACCTTCGACTACGCGATCGACCCCGACGAGTCCGATGAGCTGCTGGTGGTCTCGTTCGGCGCCGACGGCGATGTCATCGCCGTCGAGGACGTGCCCGAGTAGGGCACCCACACGTCGTCCTCGTCCGGCTCGTCGCCGAGAAGCAGCGCGGCAGCGTCTCGCGGCGCGAGCGGCCCCACCGGCTGCGTCACCCGGAACCATTGATCGCCGGACTTGTGCTCGATCAGTCCATCGAGCTCGAGCAGCGCGCGGCGCGTGGAGTCGGCTGATCGGAAAAGGCCACCGGTCCACCACGAGCCCCGCGCGTCGACGATCGTCAGCTCGCCGCGCTCGTCGGCCCAGGCCATGCCGAATACTCCGCGGACGGTCAGCCGCCACAGCGGCCGGCCCGGTGGCAGGGGCACGTTCCGGGTGCGCAACCAGAGCTCGTCGAGGGTGTCGCCGGTGCGAACACGCCAGGTGGTCCATCCGTTCTGGCGATGCCCTGCCGCGTAGCTGGAGGCCGCCGTCGGCGAGTCGAACAGCTCGCCCGAAGGGAACTCGATGAGCCCGTCGGCGGTCACGGCCGCGGTGATCGTCACGCCCGTGTTCCGCCGGCGCCAGGTAAGCGGATCGCCGGCCACAAGCCAGTGCTGATCGAGCAGGGTGGCGAGCGATCGCCCCGTCGCCGCCGCCGCCCGAGCGTCCGCACCACGGGTGATGCCGAGAAGCTCGCGGATCACGGCGTTGGGGGTGTCGATGAATGCGCGAGCTCGTGACTGCAGCGCGTCGTAGACCTCGTCATCGACCCGAATAGAGGGTGGCATGCCTTCTTCCTCAGCTCTCTTCCTCAGCCCGCGACAATGTGACACGCAGAGGAAAACCTGTGGCGCGGTGTCGTGCCCTTGTGAACCTAGGCGCGATCAACGGCGCGCCGCGGAAGTTCTCCACCGGCTGCGTCGACGTGCGTGCTCAACACCGCGGCGTTCGCGCAGACCACCCCCGGTAGAATCGTCGCACCATGGCGATCTTCGGCTCACTCTCCGACCGGCTCACTGAGAGCCTCAAGAACCTCCGCACCAAAGGCAAGCTCTCCGCGAGCGATGTCGACGGCACGGTTCGCGAGATCAGGCGCGCCCTGCTCGAGGCCGACGTCGCGCTCGACGTCGTCAAGAAGTTCACGGCGGCGGTGCGCGAGCGCGCCCTCTCCGATGACGTGAACCGCGCGCTGAACCCGGCGCAGCAGGTCGTTCAGATCGTCAACGAAGAGCTCATCGAGATCCTCGGCGGCGACCAGCGCCGCCTCGAGTTCGCGAAGAACCCGCCCACGATCATCATGCTCGCGGGCCTGCAGGGCGCGGGCAAGACGACGCTCGCCGGGAAGCTCGCGAAGTGGCTGAAGAAAGAGGGCCACACGCCGATGCTCGTGGCGGCCGACCTTCAGCGCCCGAACGCCGTCACGCAGCTGCAGGTGGTCGGCGAGCAGGCAGGCGCGTTCGTCTACGCGCCCGAGCCCGGCAACGGCGTCGGCAACCCGGTCAAGGTCGCGAAGGATGCCGTCGACGAGGCGCGGCGCCGCCAGTACGACACCGTGATCATCGACACCGCCGGCCGTCTCGGCGTCGACGCCGAGCTGATGAAGCAGGCCGCCGACATCCGCAAGGCGACGAGCCCCGACGAGGTCCTGTTCGTCATCGATGCCATGATCGGCCAGGACGCGGTCGCCACGGCGAAGGCGTTCCAAGAGGGCGTCGACTTCACCGGCGTCGTGCTGTCGAAACTCGACGGCGACGCGCGCGGCGGCGCCGCGCTCTCGGTGGCATCCGTCACGGGCCGCCCCATCATCTTCGCCTCGACGGGCGAGGGCCTCGACGACTTCGAGCCCTTCCACCCCGACCGCATGGCGAGCCGCATCCTCGACCTCGGTGACATCCTCACCCTGATCGAGCAGGCCCAGCAGGCGTTCGATGAGGAAGAGGCGCGCCAGGTCGCCGAGAAGTTCGCGACCGACAGCTTCACCCTCGACGACTTCCTCAAGCAGATGCAGCAGCTGCGCAACATGGGCTCGATCAAGAAGATGATCGGCATGCTGCCGGGTGCGGGCGGCATGCGCCAGCAGCTCGACAACTTCGACGAGCGCGAGATCGTGCGCACCGAGGCGATCATCCAGTCGATGACACCGGCCGAGCGCCGCACGCCCAAGATCCTGAACGGCTCGCGCCGCCTGCGCATCGCCAAGGGCTCCGGCATGACGGTGACCGACGTGAACCAGCTCGTGAACCGCTTCGAGCAGGCATCCAAGATGATGAAGACCGTCGCCAAGGGCGGCGTGCCCCAGGTGCCCGGCATGGGGCCGATTCCCGGCGCCGGCTACGCGGGCGGCCGCGGCAAGCAGCAGCAGAAGAAGAAGGGCTCGCGCTCGGGCAACCCTGCCAAGCGGGCGGCCGAGAACGCTGCGCTGGCCTCCGGCGTCAAGCCGGGCGCCCCTGCAGAGCCCACCGGCGCCAGCTTCGGTCGGGGGAGCGCGCAGCAGACGCCCGATCTCGAGCAGATCCAGAAGCTGTTCGGCCGCTGAGCCGACTGCCCGCCGTGCATGCCCGCGCAGGCATCCAATCGCCGGTAGCGTGAAATCGTGCAGTTGATCTCTAGAGGAACCACACACAAGCTCGAAGGCACGCTGGAGATCCCGGTCTCCAAATATCACGCACACCGCGCCCTGGTGCTGGCCGCTCTGGCCGAGGGCACGAGCGTGATCACGGGGATCTCGTCGACCCGACAGGTCGAGTGGACGGTCAGCGTTCTGCGCGCACTCGGCACCGGCATCGAGATCACGGATTCCGGTTACGTGGTCACGGGAACGGGCGGTCGCTTCCACGGTGCGCCGGTCAACGAGCGCGGCTCGCGCGGCGAAGACGGCCTGCTGAACGTCGGCTCCTCCGGAACGACCCTCTACTTCATCACCGGCCTCATGTCGCTCTCCGACCGGCCCACGACGGTCACCGGCATGAAGTACTTCCGCCGCCGGCCGATCAAGGCGCTGCTCACCGCTCTCACCGAGATGGGCCTCGAGCTCGAGTCGACCAACGACTGCCCGCCGATCACCGTTCAGCCGAAGCGCCCCAAGGGCGGCGACGTCCACATCGCGGGCACGCTGTCGCAGTGGGTCTCGGGGCTCCTGCTCACGGCGATGTTCGCCGAGACCGACACCACGATCCACATCACGGGCGGCCAGCTCAACGAGCAGCCGTACGTCGACCTCACGGTGCGCATGATGCGGCACTGGGGCTTCCGCGTCGACGTCAGCGAGGACTGGCTGACCTACACGGTCCCCGCGAACCAGACCGGCACCGCCGCCGACTACACGATCCCTGCAGACATCGGATCGGCGGCTTTCGGCATCGCGGCCGCCGCGCTGCACCCCTCCGACGTCCTCTTCCGCGGCCTGCCGGCGGCGACGACCGCCGAGGTCGACCACCCCGAGGCCGAGTTCCTCGACATCGCCGCGAGCATGGGCGTCCCCATGGTCATCGACGACGAGACGGGCTGGGTGCGCATCAAGCACGACGGCATCACCCTCAAGCCGTTCGACATCGACGCGACGCCGATTCCCGACCTGCTGCCCATCCTCTCGGTGATGGCCAACTTCGCCGAGGGCACGAGCCACCTGCGCAATGTCGGCCACGTCCGCCTCAAGGAGTCCGACCGCGTCGCGGCCATGCTGCAGCTCAACAAGATGGGCGGCGACGCCACCCAGGAGCCGACCGAGCTGCACCTCAACGGCACGGCCGGTGCGCGCGGGAAGGGCGCGAAGCTCTCGAGCTTCAACGACCACCGCGTGCTGATGTCGCTGGCGATCGCGGGCACGAAGTCCGACGGCGAGACGAGCCTCACCTACCCTCGCGCCTACCGCATCTCATACCCGACCTTCCTCGAGGCGATGACCTCGATCGGGCTCGACATCGACGTCGACGCGCCGTCGAAGGGCGAGGGTGACGACGACGAGACGCAGGTGCAGGCATCCGCCCCCGTCAGCGCTGAGCCGCTCGTGCTGCCGATCGCGGTGCGCGAGTACGCCCGGACGAAGGCCGACGAAGCCGCCGTCATCGAGGTGGGCGGCACGGCGCCCGTGACGACGACGTGGGGCGAACTGCAGGCCGAGGCCGACAAGGTCTCGCAGCTGCTGCTCGAGCTCGGCGTCGAGAAGGGCGAGTCGGTCGGCGTGCAGCTGCCCAACTGGAGCGAGTTCGTCGCGATCTCGCTCGGCGCGATGCAGATCGGCGCCGTCGTGACGCCGATCATGCCGGTGTTCGGCCCGCGCGAAGTCGCCATGACCCTGTCGCGCTCGCGCGCCCGCGTGCTGTTCCTGCCGAACCTGTTCCGCAAGCGCCACGCCTCGATCGAGCTCGTCTCGGTCGCCGACGAGGCGCGCCAGCAGGGCCGCAAGCTGCACCTCGAGCACGTCATCGTGCTGCAGGCCGAGAACCGCGACGGCGGCGAGGCCGTCAACGTCCCGCCGATTCCCGAAGAGGCGGTGGCGCGCGCCGAGGCCGCGTCGTGGACGTGGCGCTATTACGAGAACGCGCTCGGCTCGGTCGACCCCGATCTCGAGCAGATCGCCGATCGGATGCCTGCGGCCGACGACGTCTGCCAGCTGCTGTTCACCTCGGGAACGACGGGGGAGCCCAAGGGCGTTCAGCACCCCTACCGCACGCTCGGCCTCGCAACGGCGCTGCACGTCCAGCGCTCGGGCCTGACCGCAGACGACCGGGTGTACATCCCGAGCCCGCTCGCTCACCAGACCGGCTTCCTCTACGGCATGCTGCTCGCGTGGCGCCTCGGCGTCGCCTCCGTCATCCAGCCCGTGTGGGACGGCCAGGTCGCGCTCGACCAGGCGTTCGGCCAGGCGAAGGCGAGCTTCGTGCAGGCGGCCACGCCGTTCCTCACCGACCTCGTGGCCCTCGTCGAAGGCGGGCAGCCCAAGCCTGAGTCGCTACGCATCTTCGTCGCGACCGGCGCCGCCGTGCCGCGCGAGCTCGCGGGCCGCGCGACGACCGTGCTCGACACCGCTGTGCTCGGCGCGTTCGGCACGACCGAGACCTGCCTCGCCACGCTCTCGGGCCCGGGTGACCAGCCCGAGAGCATGTGGGGCACCGACGGCCGCGTCCTCGACGGCATCCGCCTGCGCATCGTCGACGACGAGGGCGTCGAGGTTCCGGTCGGCACCGAGGGCAATTTCGAGTTCGCATCGCCCACGCTGTTCGGCGGCTACCTCGAGCGCCCCGATCTCACCGCCGACGTGTTCACGGAGGACGGCTGGTACAAGACCGGCGATCTCGCCTTCGTCGATGAGGCGGGCTACCTGCACATCACGGGCCGCGTGAAGGACGTCATCAACCGCGGCGGCGAGAAGATCCCCGTCGTCGAGATCGAGAACCTGCTGTACCAGCACCCGCTCGTCGCCGACGTCGCGATCGTGGCCATGCCCGACCCCCGTCTCGGCGAGCGCGCGTGCGCCTTCATCGTGAGCGCGAAGGCCGATGGCAGGCTCGAGTTCGCCGCCATGCAGGAGTACCTCAACACCCACGGCGTCTCGAAGTACTACTGGCCCGAGCGCCTCGAGTACATCGACGAGCTGCCGCGCAATGCGGTCGGCAAGATTCAGAAGAACGTGCTGCGCGAGCAGGCTGCCGCCCTCGTCGCCGGTGACAAGTAAAGGAAGACACAGTGACCGTCGCTGAATTCGACGACGCGGAGTTCGCCGCGCTCAAGGCCGAGATCACCGCGTGGGTGCAGGGGCCGGGCGAGGAGTGGGCCGAGAAGATCGAAGAGACCGGGGATGTCCCGGCCGAGCTCTTCGACGAGCTGAAGAGCCGCGGCTGGCTGAGCCTCGCCGCCCCCGCCGAGCTCGGCGGCCGAGGCATCCCGTTCAGCCGCTACCTCGAGCTGCTCGAGCAGATCTCGAAGTCGCACGGCTCGATCCGCATGCTCGTGCACGTCATCAACGGCACCTGGCGGGCGATGGCGCCGTATGCGAGCCCCGAGCTGCTCGACGAGGTCGTGAAGCCCTCGATCGCCGGCGACAAGCTCGTCGCGTTCACGCTGACCGAGCCCGACAACGGCACGGGCGCCGACATCACGACGACCGTGCGCCGCGAGGGCGACGAATACGTCATGAACGGCGTGAAGCACCTGATCACCTTCGGGGTGAAGGCCGACTACCTGCTCATCGCCGCCCGCCTCGAAGGCTCGACGGGCAACGACGGCACCGTCGCGTTCGCCATGCCGAACCGCCTGCCGGGCGCCGAGGTCATCGACGACTCCGACACGATGGGCGTGCGCGGCACCGACCACGCGATCCTCAAGTTCAACGAGGTGCGGATTCCCGCGAAGTACCGCCTCGGCGACGAGGGCCAGGGCCTCGAGGTCGCCCTCGGCGGCTTCCTGCTGCCGAGCCGCGTCTCGGTGGCGATGAGCGCCGTCGGCCTGGCCGAGCGCGCCCAGGAGCTCGCGATCGAGTTCTCGAAGGAACGCGTCACCTTCGGCAAGCCGCTCGCGCAGCGCCAGGTGATCCAGTTCTACATCGCCGAGAACTTCGGGCGGATCGCCGCCGCGAAGGCGCTCATCATCCAGGCGGCTCGCGCCTACGAGCAGGGTGCCCCCGAGGCATCCGCTCTCTCGAGCGCGGCCAAGATGATCGCCGTCGAGATGCTCGCGACGGTCACCGACAACGCGCTGCAGGTCTTCGGCGGCCGCGGCTACTGGAAGAAGAACCCCATCGAGCGCGTCTATCGCGACGCGCGCGCCCAGCGCTTCGAAGAGGGCACGAACGAGATCCAGAAGCTCGTCGTCGCCCGCGCCGCCATCACCGGCGAGGCGAACACGGAAGGAATCCTGAATTGGTAGACAGCACGCCCCGCGTCGTCGTCATCACCGGCGCGAGCCGCGGCATCGGCCGGCTGCTCGCTGAGAAGCTCGGTGCCGAGGGCGCGCATGTCGTCATCAACTACAAGAAGAACGCCGACCTCGCCGAGGAGTCGCTCGCGGCCGTGCGCGCCGCGGGCGGCGACGGCATCACGGTGCAGGCCGACGTCGAGGTGCCCGAGGGCATCGAGGCGCTGTTCGCCGGTGTCGACGAGCACTACGACCACATCGACGCGTTCGTCGCGAACGCGGCCGCAGCGGCGTTCAAGCCGATCACCGAGATGAAGGTGCACCACATCGACCGCAGCTACGCGATGAACGCGCGCAGCTTCGTGCTCGGTGCCCAGCAGGCCGTGAAGCGGATGCCGCGCGGCGGCCGCATCCTCTACATCTCGAGCTACGGCAGCCTGCGCGCCTTCCCGACCTACGCGGCGCTCGGCGCCTCGAAGGCCATGGCCGAGCAGTACATGAAGTACATGGCGGCCGAGTTCGGCCCGAAGAACATCACCGTCAACGCGGTCAACGGCGGCCTGATCGACACCGACTCGCTGGACTACTTCTACAACAAGGTGCCGGGCATGGCGCCGATGGACTCCGTGATCTCGAAGCTGCCGCTGCAGCGCCCCGCGAAGGCCGACGACATGGCCGACGCCGCGCAGTTCCTGCTCTCCGACAAGGCCGGCTACATCACCGGCCAGGTGCTCACGGTCGACGGCGGCCTCACGATCATCGCCCCGCCGTTCTGGTCCGACACGACCGGCGAGCTGCACGCCTCCGTCTTCGGCGAGTGATGGAGCTCCTCCGCCGCCCGTGGCGGCTCGGATCCCTTGAGCTGCCCCATCGCGTGGTGATGGGCAGCATGCACACGGGTCTCGAGCCGCGCGGCGACGGCGGAGAGGCCCTCGCCGCGTTCTACCGCGAGCGCATCGAGGGCGGCGCGGCGCTCGCGATCACGGGCGGCATCTCGGTCAACGAGGAAGCCCGCGGCGGCCCCGACTACGTGGTCATGACGGACGCCTCGACCATCGCCTCGTATCGGCGGGCGACTCGTGCCGTGCACGACGCGGGCGGATTCCTGTCGGCCCAGCTGTTCCACGCCGGCCGCTATGCCGTGGGGGAGTGGGCCGTCGCCCCGAGCCCCGTGCCGTGGCGCGCCGCCCGAGGGCTCGTTCCGCGCGAGCTCACGGGCGCCGACATCGAGCGGACGATCGCCGACTTCGCCGCCTCGGCGGCTGCGGCCCGCGAGGCGGGCTTCGACGCCGTCGAGCTGATGGCGTCGGAGGGCTATCTGCTCAACCAGTTCCTCTCGCCGCTCACCAATCAGCGCACCGACGAGTGGGGCGGCGACAGCGTCGCGCGCATGCGCTTTCCGCTCGCGGTCTTCGAGGCCGTCCGCGCGGCCGTGGGCTCGGACTTTCCGGTCTCGGTGCGCATCTCGGCCACCGACCTGATGCCGGGCTCGACCACGGAGGCCGAGGTGGATGCCTTCGCCCTGGCCCTCGCCGATGCCGGCGTCGACGCGCTGAGCATGGGCGTCGGGTGGCACGAGTCGGCGGTGCCGACGGTGCAGGCATCCGTGCCCCATGGCGCCTGGATCGCCTACGGCGAGCGGCTCGCCGACAGCGTGCACGCGCGCCACCCCGGCCTTCCCGTCATCGGCAGCAACCGCGTGATCGACCTGCGCGACGCCGAGGGCGTGCTCGCGCGCGGCCACGTCGACGCGGTCGCGCTGGCCCGGCCGTTCCTCGCCGACCCTGAGATCGTGAACCGCTCGTTCGCGGGCGAGTTCGCGCTGATCAACTCGTGCATCGGCTGCGACCAGGCCTGCATCGACCGCTCACTGGTGTTCCGCGAGATCAGCTGCCTCGTCAATCCGCGCGCCGGGCGCGAGACCGAGTTCCCGCTCGGTATCACGAACGCGCGCA
>NZ_JBLRDT010000086.1:0-11203 GCF_057512245.1 Gryllotalpicola sp. CP2-P1 | reverse complement strand
ACCACACCCCCGCACCTGCGGCGAGCGCGGCGGTCGGCGTCACGAGCGCGGCGACGAAGGGGAACGACCAGAGCGAGCCGAGTCGCGCCCAGAGCGGGCCGAAGCGCCGCACCCAGATCGCCGCGACGAGCGGCGCCGCGATCAGCGCGAAGCCGAGCGCGGCGTGCGCGTGGACCACCCGCCCGATCAGCGCCCCGAGCAGCGCCACGAGCGGAATCATCAGGAACCGCGCGGACACGGCCGCCCAGGCAGGCATCCGATCGCCCCCGCTCGGCGAAGCCTGCCGCTCGTCCGATCGCACGATCGACAGCGCGATGATCACCCCCGAGACGCACAGCTGAACGACGAACTGCTGGTGGCGGGCGAAGAACGCGATCGTCCAGAAGGCGAGCAAGGCGGCGACGACGGACGCCACCGCGAACGGCGCGCCGACGCGCAGCCGCTCGCGCGACAGCCTCAGCAGATGGGCGAGCACTCCGTCATTCTGTCGTGAACGGCAGCTCGAGGCGGGTGACCCAGTTCTCCTCTGGCTCGGGCCACGCGCGCAGGTGCACCTCGCGCGCATAGCCGGCCGAATGGCCGCCGTGCTCGTGCACCCAGTCGAACAGCTCGTTCCAGGACTGCCGGATCGTCGCCATCGGCCCGTAGTGCGTGCCGATCGCGACGTGCTCGGCCCCGTCGAGCACCACGGGTGAGATCTCGCCGCCGATCTCGTCGGCGCCCGCGACGTAGCCGACCCACGCGCGCTGGCTGTGCTCGCCGAACTCGCCCGTCACCCGCTCGTACCAGGCGATCGCACGGCCCGAGATGGCGATGTCGATGTCGGCGAGCCGATCGCGCAGCTGATCGAACAGCTGGTAGACGACGGGCGGCACCTGATCGCGCGGGATCGGCGCCGGCCCGGACGAGATCGCGTAGACGTGCAGCGCGTCGATCCGCGTCTCCGAGATGTCCATCTGCCGCCTCTCTCCTGCGCCTATCATCGGCAGCTATGGCGGCTGACGAGCGCTCCCCTGAACACCAGCGTGTCGAAGCGGCCGATTCACGGCAAGAGCCCTGGCGCGATTGGGGCCCGTACGTGTCCGAGCGCGCCTGGGGCACGGTGCGCGAGGACTACAGCGCAGACGGCGACGCCTGGCGCTTCTTCCCCTATGAGCACGCGCGCAGCCGGGCGTACCGCTGGAACGAGGACGGCATGGCCGGCTTCTGCGACCTCGATCAGACGTGGGTGCTCGCCCTCGCGCTCTGGAACGGCCAGGACGACCACCTCAAAGAGCGGATGTTCGGCCTCGGCGGCCCCGAGGGGAACCACGGCGAAGACGCGAAGGACTACTGGTGGTACCTCGACGGCACCCCGACCCACAGCTGGCAGCGCTGGCGCTACCACTACCCGCAGCGCGCGTTCCCCTACGACGAGCTGCGTGCGGAGAACGCGCGCCGCGGTGCGGACTCCGAGGAATACGAACTCGTCGATACCGGCGTGTTCGACGACGGCCGCTACTGGGTCGTGACCGCCGACTACGCCAAGGCCGGCCCGCACGACCTGCTGCTGCGCATCACGATCGAGAACGCCGGCCCCGAGGCCGCCACCCTCGACATGCTGCCCACGCTGTGGTTCCGCAACACCTGGGCGTGGGACGTTCCAGAGGGCGAGAAGCCCGCCATCGTGCAGGGTGACGGCGCGCTGCTCGCGGGCCCGCTCACCCTGTATTACGAGCAGGCGGATGCCGCACAGACGCTGTTCTGCGACAACGAGACGAACGCGGCCGCGCTCTTCGGCGACGGCGCCGTGAACCGCTCGCCCTTCCCGAAGGACGGCATCAACGACTTCGTGGTGCGCGGGGCCGAGACGGTGAATCCCGAGAAGACCGGCACCAAGGCATCCGTTCGCTATTCGGTGACGGTCGGCCCCGGGGAATCGAAGGTTCTCAGACTTCGTTTGCGGGAAGAGGGTTTCGAGACGCGCGCTCCGCAGGCTCCGCGTGCTCCTCAACCGCCGGGCGAGGCGGGCGACGGCGCGTTCGAGGATTTTGACGAGGTCATGCGCGCCCGCGAGACCGAAGCCGATGCGTTCCACGACGCCATCGCGCCCGCCGGGCTCGACGACGACAGGCGCCGGGTGCTGCGGCAGGCGCTTGCGGGGCTGACCTGGTCGAAGCAGTTCTTCCACTACGACGTGCGGCGCTGGCTCGAGGGTGACCCGGCTTACCCGCCGCCCCCGGCCGGCCGCGGAGCGATCCGCAACGGCAGGTGGCAGCACCTCGCCGCACGCGACGTCATCCTCATGCCCGACGCATGGGAGTACCCGTGGTTCGCCGCCTGGGACCTGGCGTTCCACTGCGTCACCTACGCGCACATCGACCCCGAGTTCGCGAAGGGCCAGCTGATCCTGCTGCTGCGCGAGTGGTACACCCACGCGAGCGGCCAGCTGCCGGCCTACGAGTGGGACTTCGGCGACGTGAACCCGCCCACGCAGGCGCGCGCCGCGCTCGACGTGTTCCGCCTCGACGGCGGCCGCGACTTCACCTTCCTCGCCCGCGTGTTCCACAAGCTGCTCATGAACTTCACCTGGTGGACGAACTCGAAGGATGCCGGGCAGGACGACCTCTTCGAGGGCGGCTTCATGGGGCTCGACAACATCGCGCCGGTGAACCGCTCGACGCTCCCGGCCGACGCCGGGCGCATCGAGCAGGCCGACTCGACGGCGTGGATGGCCGTGTACGCGCTGGATCTGCTCGAGATGGCGCTCACCCTCGCGCACCACGACCGCGCCTATGAGGACGTCGCCGTGAAGTTCTTCGAGCACTTCACCCGCATCGCCGACGCCGCGAACGACGAAGGGCTGTGGAGCGACGAGGACTCCTTCTATTACGACGTGCTCACGCTGCCCGACGGGTCGAAGCACCCGCTCAAGGTGCGCTCCCTCGTGGGGCTCGTGCCGGTGACGGCATCCCTGCCGCTGCATGGGCTCGCCGACGGGCTGCCGGAGTTCCAGGCATCCGTCCGCAAGTTCCTGCGGCGCCAGCCCGAGGCGGCCGGCAACCTGCACCTGCATGCGCGCGGCGGCGGAACGACGTTGCTCGCGCTCGTGAGCCCCGAGCGCCTCACGCGCGTGCTCGCCCAGGTCTTCGACGAGCAGGGGATGCTGTCGCCGCACGGCATCCGCTCGATCTCGGCCTGGCATCGCGATCACCCGTTCCGAATCTCGGTCGGCGGCGTGGATCAGGTGGTCGACTACGAGCCCGGCGAGTCGACGAGCCATCTGTTCGGCGGGAACTCGAACTGGCGCGGGCCCGTGTGGTTCCCGCTCAACGCGCTGATCATCGACGCGCTGCGCGACTACGAAGAGAACCTGGGCGAGGCGCACACGGTCGAGTACCCCGCCGGGTCGGGGCGGCAGCTGGGGCTGGGCGCGATCGCGGACGACCTGGCCGACCGGCTGATCGCGCTGTTCACCCCCACGCCGGGCGGCGGGCCGAGGCCGGCGGATGCGCGCTACCCCCTGCTGTCGACCGACCCGCGCTGGCGCGACCAGCTGTTCTTCTACGAGTACTTCCACGGCGACACGGGCCAGGGCCTCGGCGCCTCTCACCAGACCGGCTGGACGGCCCTGGTGGCCCACCTGCTGCTGCAGAGGCGCGGCTCTCAGTCACCCGAAGTGTGAGTTCGGGCTGCCATTTCGCGACTGCGGCAACCCGAACTGACACTTCGGGGCAGTTCGGTCAGATCAGGAGCAGTGCGACGGCTGCCGCCGCGACGCAGGCGCCGATGAGGGTCACCAGCCAGCGGGGCTCGAGCACCGCCGCCGCGATCACCGCGACGATCGAGAGCGCGCCGAAGGCGACGGCCCCGACCGAGTGCAGCGCCGCGAAGCGCAACGCCGGCGGCAGGGTCTGGTTCGCGATCACCGCCTCGACCGCTTCGATTCCGAGGAACACGACGCCGATCGCCAGCAGCACGAACACGACGCGGCGCCGACCCGGACTGTGCACGCGCCCAGGCTAGCGGCCGACGGGGCGTGGCTGCAGTGTCGGCGCGGCGCGCAGAGCACGCGTTCGCGCGTACGCGTCGGCCGTTCCGGTGCGCGCGAGCGTGCGAATTGCGCGCGACTCGCAGCGGGCACGCCGCCGCGCACGCGGGCTTAGGCTCGAGCCGTGAGCACCGAGTTCATTCACGACACCGAGGCGCACCGCTATGTCATGAAGGTCGGCGGGAAGCTCGTGAGCGCCGCCGACTACACGGTCAACGGCGACCGGCTCTCGATCACGCACACCTTCACCGACCCGATGCAGCGCGGGCACGGCTACGCGGGCCAGGTCGTGTCCTTCGCGGTGGACGACATCGAGCAGAACTCCCCCGAGCTCAAGATCGTGCCCATGTGCTGGTACGCGGCGAAGTGGTTCGACGAGCACCCTGAGAAGGCAGGGCTGCTCGCTGGCTGAATCGGCCGAGACCACCGCGCTCGTCGCCCGTTTGCGCGCGGCCGGCTGCGTGTTCGCGGAGGACGAGGCGCGTCTGCTTCTCGATGAGGCGCGGGATGCCTCACAGCTGGAGCGCCTCGTCGCGCGGCGGGTCGCCGGCGAGCCGCTCGAGTACGTGCTGGGGTGGGTCGAGTTCGCGGGGCTGAGGCTCGCCGTCGCGCCGAGCGTCTTCGTGCCGCGGCGGCGCACCGAGCTCCTGCTGGAGCTCGCACAGGAGGCGGTCTCCATTCGCGCTGCGCGCGAGTCGACCAGCGGGGACACGGCGCGCGAGTCGACCAGCGGGGACACGGCGCGCGAGTCGGCCGGCGGGCCGCCAGGCGGGTCGACTCGGCGAAGCCGAATGGAGACCGCGCCGTCGCTGCTCGAGGTCTGCTGCGGTGTAGCGCCGGTCGCGACCGCGGTGAAGAGGCGGATGCCTGAGGCATCCGTCGTCGCCTCGGATCTCGACCCGGCCGCTGTCGCCGTGGCCCGCGCGAATCTGGAAACGCTCGGCGGCACGGTGGTCGAGGGCGACCTGTTCGCCGCGCTACCGGGTACGCGCTTCGACGTCATCGTCGCGAACGCGCCCTATGTGCCGAGCTCAGAGGTGGTGAACATGCCGCGCGAGGCGCGCGAGTTCGAGCATCCGCTCGCGCTCGACGGCGGCGACGACGGACTCGCACTGCACCGCAGGATCGCGGACGAGGCGCCCGCATGGCTCGCCCCGGGCGGCACGGTGCTCGTCGAGACGAGCAGGCGCCAGGCGCTCCGCGAGCGCGAGATCTTCGAGGCGCGCGGCTGGCGCGTCGAGCTCGTGCGCGATGACGAGCTCGACGCGACGGCCGTGCGAGCGACGCGCCCCTAAAGCGCCTGGTGCGAGCCGAGCGTGCTCGCGTCGCTCGGGACTTCGGGAGCGCCGAAGTCGAACATCCAGGTGAAGCCGTATCTGTCGGTGAGCTGACCGTAGTAGTCGCCCCACGGCGCGAGGTCGAGCGGAAGGACGTCGGCTGCGCCGTCGCTGAGCTTCGCGTAGTAGTCGCGGCCGGTGTCGAGGCCTGCCGCGTCGCCGGAGAAGCTGAGCGAGACGCTCGAGCCCTGCGTGAGCGGCATGCTCTCGGGAACGTCCGAGCCCATCAGGTTCACCGCGCCGTTCAGCTGCGAGTGCATCACCTGGTCCGGGTCGACGCCATCGGTCATGCCGCTCTCGCCGAACGTCATGACGCTGAGCTCGCCGCCGAAGACGGACTGGTAGAAGGTCATCGCCTCGCGGGCGCGACCGCGGAATTGAAGATAGGGAATGAAGCTGACGGACATCGGTGGCCTCCTGAACTTCGTGATCTGCGTGACCGGGTGATGCGCTGTCGCGGGCATCATCCCGCGCCGAGTGCAGGGCGGCAAGAGCCGATTCGGGTTCGTGGGTGCGCCGCTCGGCTCGGGTAGCTTGGGGCGAAGAACGGGAGGTACACCGTGCGCGCTGCTGTCGCCGTCGACCAGAATGCCGAGGACCCGCTTTCGGGCCTGGCTCTTCAAGAACTTCCTGACCCTGAGGCAAAACCGGGGTGGACTCGGGTGCGCGTGCGCGCGGCCTCGCTCAACCCGCACGATGTCTGGACCCTGCGCGGCGTCGGCCACCCCGCCGAGCGGATTCCGATGGTGCTCGGCTGCGACGGGGCGGGCGTGACGGATGCCGGCGACGAGGTCGTCATCCACCCCGTGCTCGGCGACCCGAACCGCGGCGGCGGGGACGTCACCCTCGACCCGCGGCGCGCGCTGCTCTCCGAGACGGTCAACGGCTCGCTGGCCGACTTTGTGCTGGTGCCGACCGAGTGCGTCGTGCCGAAGCCCGCGTGGCTGAGTTTCGAAGAGGCGGCGACGCTCGGCATCGTCTGGGGCACCGCATATCGGATGCTGTTCACGAGGGCCCGCCTGCGGGCTGGCGACCGCGTGCTGGTGCAGGGCGGCTCGGGCGGGGTCGGAAGCGCCGCCATCTCGCTGGCGCGGGCGGCGGGCGCGAAGGTGTACGCGACGGCACGGACCGAGGCGAAGCGCGCGTTCGCATCGGAGTGCGGCGCGCATGAGGTGCTCGAATCGGGCGCGCGCCTGCCCGAGCGCGTCGACGTCGTGGTCGACACAGTCGGCGAGGCGACGTGGGCGCACTCGTTGCGGTCGCTCGTTCCCGGCGGCGCGATCGTGACGTGCGGCGCGACCAGCGGGAACATGCCGCCGGCCGAGCTCAACCGGGTGTTCTATCAGCAGCTCTCGGTCATCGGGTCGACGGGGTCGACGCGCGCGGAGTTTGAGGCGCTGCTGAGGCTGCTCGAGGCGAGCGGCGTGCGGCCGCACCTCGACTCCGTCGTCGCCCTCGACGACGTCCGCTCCGGGTTCCAGAAGCTCATCGACGGCGACGTGCGCGGCAAGGTCGTGGTGCGGACTTAGGACGCTCCGGGCCCAAAGCGCCGCGCGCGGGGCATCCCTCGGTACCGTCGCCCTGATGGCTGCCCCGACCTCTGAAGTCGAACTGATGCTGAAGCGCAAGAACCGCCTTGCCGAAGAGCGCAAGGCGGCGGACTTCCGCGCCACCGAGCGCGAGAAGCGCGAAGAGGCGGCGAAGATGCGGGCGCGCGCGGCGTCCGCTCGCTCAGCGCAGATCGCGAAGATGCGGCAGACGGATGCCCGGCGACTCGACGCCGAGGCGGATCGGTGCGCCGGGGAGGCCGCGCGGGCTGATGAGAGAGCGCGCAGGTTCGCCCTCGATGAGGAGTTCGTCGCGGTGCGGCTGGCCCACACCGAGCCGTCGGCGGCCCTCGCCGATTCCGGTGACTCGGACTGGACCATCGTCTGAGCGACGGGTCCGGCGCGCCCCGGACCGAGGTGCATTCCTCGCGTTCCCTTACAGTTCGGTAAAGACCCGGCCATCTGGCGTTCACATGCGCGCGGAAGCGGGAGACTTGATGCAGTGCCCCGCTGGTGGTCGGACCAGCGGGGTTCTTCTCTGCCCGGGTGTTGGGCCGGACCACGATTCGACATGCATCGGCGGCGAGCGACGGCTCTTTCCCTCCACAGGCGAGGGTTCGTCCGCTTGTACACATCTGCGAGAGATCGCTTCTGAATGTCGGAGGCGATCGATACCGTTCTCGCATGAGTTCGGTGCTTGACGCGATGCGCGAGCTGACCACGCTGGTCAGCTCGGCTCTGCCATGCGCCGAGCAGATCGCCCAGCTCGACGACAGCGAGACGACGGCGCTCATGGCCGAGCTCGGGGCGATCGCGCGACGTGTGTCGGCGACCAGCTCACTGGTCGCCACCGACATCGATCGCCGCTCTGCACGCGAACTCGGCGCCGCGGGCCTCGCGCAATCGAACGGCCTGCGGAGCGGGCCCGAGCTCGTGCAGAAGCTCACGGGCTCGTCGCTCACCGAGGCGAAGAGGCTCGTGCGTGTCGGCGGTCTGCTCACAGCCGCCGAGTCGGTCGCACCCGCGCCGTCGACCGGCTCAGGTCCGCGCGACCTGCACGCGCTCGAGATGCTCGGCGGCGGGTGGGATGCGTCCATCGCCGTGGCGGTTCGCAACGAGTGGCTCTCGGCCGCACAGGGCGACGCTCTGAGAGCCGGGCTTCGAGGGCCCCGCGCTCCTGGGTTCGCGGCGACCTGGCGGTCTGCCGCCCTTGAACTCATCGGCGACGCGTGGGCGGCCGAGTGGAGCGTCGAAGAGGTGACCAGAGCCGCTGAGCGCGTGCGCGCGTCACTTGATGCGCGCGCCGCCGAGGCCGACGCTCGTCTGCGATTCGAGTCGCGGTCGCTGAGGCGCCGCCGGCTGCGCAGCGGCAACTGGAAGTGGGATCTCGAGCTCGACCCCGAGACCGATGCCGCCCTCTGGGGCCCCTTGCACATGCGGCTTTCGCCACGCCTCGGCGGCCCACGCTTCCGCACCGAGGAAGAGATCGCTCGAGCGGCCGAGCTCGAGCAGGACACTCGCACGAACGAGCAGCTTCTCGTCGACGAGTTCACCGCAATCTTCGGTGCGGGCGTCGCGGCGGCGACCGATGCCGGCGCGTTCGAGGAAAGGCCGAGCCGCACGTGTCGATCGTCGTCACCGCGGAGGATCTGCGGAAGGCCGAGGGCCACGCCGCCGCGGTTGCCGAGGCGACGGCTGACGCAGGGGCAGGCTGCGTCGTCGAGGCGTCGGCCTCAGCATTGCCTGACGCCGGAGTCGCCTGGATCGACAGCGGACAGCCCGTCTCCGCGTTGCTTGCGCTGCGCGCCATCTGCACCGGAACGTTCACCCCGCTTCTCTTCGATGAGAGCGGCCGCGCACTCGACGTCGGCAGAAGTCGACGTGCCTTCAACAGCCGTCAGCGTCGCGCGCTGGCCGCGCGCGACGGCGGCTGCCTGTGGCCCGGCTGCATGAGGCCACCGGGCGAGTGCGAGGCGCATCACATCAATCCGTGGAGCGAGAGCGAGCAGAACCGCAAGACCGAGACAAAAGATGGGGTCCTGCTCTGCAGATATCACCATCTGACGCTCCACAACCACGGCGGCCGCGTCACCAGGCAGGGCAGCGCCTACTTCCTCCACTGGCCGGGCAGACCGCCCACGGCGTTGACGTCCACGTCCGGCGTAATGACTCAATTCCACGTCGCGGCCCGCTCGCGCGTAGCGAGCTGACTATGAAAGGTGCGGTGAACACGAGTGTCTGACGAGCCCTGGTACGAGCGGCTGCGCGAGCAGTGGCGCCCCGAGCGGGTGCGGGTGCTGATCATCGACGAGGCGGCGCCCGAGCTGGCGGCGGACTCGAAGCACGAGTTCTTCTATTCACCCACGGTGGTGAGCTGGGATCCGCTGTTCCGCGCCGTGGTCGAGGTGTACTTCGACGGCGAGTTCCCGCCGGCCGGCGCCGATAAGCGGCCCTATCTCGAGCGGCTGCGCGACGAGGGGGTCTTCGTCATCGAGACGATCCCGTTCCCCGTCGGCGCGTACAGCCGGGGTGAGCGACCGCACCTGACGGCACGGTTCGCACGCGCCGCGATCGAGCGGGCCACGGCGCTTGAGCCCGAGGGCGTCGTGATCGCGTTCAACTCTGGCTTCCGGGCGCTCGGGCCCGGCCTCGAGAAAGCCGGCCTGCGGCTCCTGCACGACGCGCCCGTGCCGTTCCCGCGCGGGCGGTATCGCGACCAATTCATCGAGGCGCTACGCGAGATCGTCGACGGGCAGCCGCGACGCGCGGCCTGAAATCAGCGCGGCCTGAAACCAGCGCGGTCCGGGTCGCTGCACGTCCTCAGTCGAGCACTCTCGCGCGGTGACTAGCGGCGACGACGGCGCTGACGCAGCGATTCCCGCCCCGTGCGCACCACGGCCCACACCGCCGCGGCGAGCGCCGCCAGTGCGATCAACTCGGCAACGCGGATGATCAGCATGCCGAGAAGCCTATGCGCGCCGGGCACCGAGGCACCCACCCGGTTCTTATCCGCCGCATAGGCGGGCGATCACCTCGTCCAAGTCGGCGACCCCATATTGATCGGCATGATGGCCTTCCTCACGCGTCCACGAACGTGGATCATCACGGCCGTCGTCGTTGTCGTGGTCGCGGGCGCCGCCGTCTGGTGGTTCGGGTTCGCACAGAAGACCAGCGCCAACGCGGCGACCCCCTCCTCGACGACCCTCACCGTCTCGACCCAGACGCTTCAGCAGTCCGTCTCGGGAACCGGCACGCTCTCGCCCGCCGTCGACGAGCAGGTGGATTTCGCCGCGTCCGGCACGGTCACCGCGGTCAAGGTCAAAGAGGGGCAGACCGTCAAGAAGGGCGCCACCCTCGCCACCATCACGACGACGCAGGCCGACGCCGACCTTGCCGAGGCGAAGGCGACCCTCGCCAGCGATCAGGCGAAGCTCGCATCAGACCAGTCCGCGAGCGACGGGTCCTCTGCCGACGTGGCCCAGATCGCCGCCGGCCAGGCCGCCGTGTCGGTCGCACAGGCAGCGGTGGACTCCGCTCAGAAGGAGGTCGACGGCACCACCCTCACGGCGCCGGTGGCCGGCACCGTGACCGCCGTCAACGTGGCCGTGGGTGACACGGTCTCGGGCTCGTCGAGCTCATCCAGCGGCTCAGGCGGCTCTGGCAGCTCGGGCGGGGCGGGGGCGACGGCGGGCGACGGCTCGTCGAGCTCGGGTTCCGGCTCGTCGCCGACGAGCAGCTCGTCGGCATCCTCATCGTCGTCCTCCTCGAGCTCGAGCGGCGCCTTCGAGATCACCGGCACCGACTCGTGGACCACCCAGATCAGCGTCGCCGCGGCGCAGGTGAAGAACATCAAGACCGGAAACCAGGTCAAGCTGTCCACCAGCGAGAACTCCTCGTTCTTCGGCACGGTCAGCTCGATCGGGCTGCTACCGTCGACCAGCTCGGGTGCAGCCACCTACCCCGTCGACGTGGCCGTGACCGGCACGCCCGACAACCTGTACGACGGGGTCTCGGTGACCGCGAACGTCATCTACAAGCAGATCTCCGACGCGGTCGCCGTGCCGAGCCTGGCCCTGACCCAGTCGAACGGGAAGACGGTCGTCACCAAGGTGGTCGACGGCAAGCAGGTCAAGACCGAGGTCACCACCGGAATCCAGTCCGGCCAGTACACGCAGATCACCTCGGGGCTCAAATCGGGCGACAAGATCGTGCTCAAGATCACTCGGCCGGGCGGTACCGGGGGCTCGAGCGGCAGCGGCTCGAGCGGCCGCACGGGCGGCGTCGCCGGC
>NZ_JBLRDT010000085.1:0-11256 GCF_057512245.1 Gryllotalpicola sp. CP2-P1 | reverse complement strand
CTGTTCCTCGGCAACGCGTCGCCGAAGCAGCCGGGCCACGCGGCCGTTGCGGCCGGACTGTCCGACGCGCTCGCCGCGGTGCGCACGCTCGGCGCCTCGGTCGGCGTCGAGATCCACGTGCGCCAGGGTGCGCACGCGAGCCTGCACCCGGGCCGCACCGCAGAGCTCTTCGTGCAGACGGCCGGGGGCGAGGAGAACGTCGGCTACGCCGGCGAACTGCTGCCCGCGCTCGCAGCCGAGCTCGACCTGCCGCGCGTGGTCGCGGTCTTCGAGGCCGATCTCGGCAAGCTGATCGCGGCGTCGCCCGAGCAGCTCGAGGTCGCCCCCATCTCGTCGTTCCCGGCGGCGACGCAGGACCTGTCGCTCGTCGTGCCCCGCGATCTGCCCGCGGCCGATGTGCTGCGAGCCGTCGTCGAGGGCGCGGGCGCGCTGCTCGAGCACGCCCAGCTGGTCGACGACTACCGCGGCCAGGGCGTACCGGCCGACGCGAAGAGCCTCACCTTCGCGCTGCGCTTCCGTGCAGCCGACCGCACCCTCACGGCGGCCGAGGCGAGCGAGGCGAAGCTCGACGGCGCGGCCCTCGCGGGGGAGCGCTTCGGGGCGACGGTTCGCGAGTGAGCCCGGGCGCCCGATATGCTGACCGCATGACTTCCGTCCGCCGCACCGCCGTTGCGCCTCAGGGTGCGCGACGCGTGCTGCGTCGACGTCTTCTGGCCGGCCGAATCTCGGCGGCGCTCGCGTAACCGTCACCACTGTCGGTTCCACGCAGGCGTCGCCGTGACAACGATTCCGTCGCCGTCCAGATAGAACAAGGTGGAACCAACCATGACGTACACGGTCGCCGTCGCCGGAGCATCCGGCTACGCCGGCGGGGAGGTCCTGCGGCTGCTCGCGGGTCACCCGGAACTTGAGGTGACGACCGTCACCGCCTCCTCGAACGCGGGAAAGAAGCTCGTCGAGCTGCAGCCGCACCTGCGCTCCTATGCGCACCTCACCCTGCAGGAGACCACGGCCGAGGTCCTCGCGGGCCACGACGTCGTCTTCCTCGCGCTGCCGCACGGGGCATCCGGCGCGATCACGGCGCAACTGCCCGACGACGTCGTCGTCATCGACTGCGGCGCCGACCACCGCCTCACCGACGAGGCGGCGTGGGCGAAGTTCTACGGCGGCGAGTTCAACGAGCCGTGGGCCTACGGCGTTCCGGAGCTCGCGGCGGGTGAAGGCAAGCTGCGCGACCGGCTCGCCGGCGCGAAGAAGATCGCGGCCCCCGGCTGCAACGCGAGCGCCGTGTCCCTCGCCATCGCGCCCGGCTTCACGGCCGGCCTCATCGAAGAAGACGTGGTCGCGGTCCTCGCCGTCGGCCCTTCCGGCGCGGGCAAGAACCTCAAGGTGCCGTACCTCGCGAGCGAGCTGCTCGGCTCGGCGAACCCCTATGGCGTGGGCGGCGGTCACCGGCACATTCCCGAGATCGTCCAGAACCTCAAGCTGGCGGGCGCGACCGAGCCGAGGGTGTCGTTCACCCCCGTGCTCGTGCCGATGGCGCGGGGCATCCTCGCGACCGTGACCGCGCCCCTCAAGCCGGGAGCCACGGCGGCGCAGGTGCGCGAAGCCTGGGAAGCCGCATATGCGGGCGAGGCCTTCGTACAGGTGCTGCCTGAGGGCGTGTGGCCGCGCACCGCCGACGTGCTCGGCGCCAACACGGCCCTCATCGGCGTCACCGTCGACGAGGCGGCGGGCAAGGTCGTCGCGATCATCGCCGTCGACAACCTCGTCAAGGGCACGGCCGGCGCCGCGATCCAATCCGCCAACATCGCGCTCGGCCTGCCGGAGGGCACGGCCCTGACCACGAACGGAGTCGCCCCGTGAGCGTCACAGCCGCCGCAGGATTCCTCGCCGCGGGCGTCCCAGCCGGCCTCAAGTCGACGGGCAAGCCCGACGTCGCGCTCGTGCGCAACCTCGGCCCGCTCCAGAACGCGGCGACCGTGTTCACGAGCAACCGCTGCCTCGCGAACCCCGTGCTGTGGAGCAAAGAGGTGATCAAAGACGGCACGGTGTCGGCGATCGTCCTGAACTCGGGGGGCGCGAACTGCTACACGGGGGCGCAGGGCTTCCAGACCACGCATGCCACGGCCGAACGCGTCGCCGAGCTGCTCGACGTCTCCGCAGGCGACGTGCTCGTGTGCTCGACCGGGCTCATCGGCGAGCAGCTCGACCTCGCGAAGGTGACGTCCGGTGTGACGGATGCCGCGGCTGCGCTTTCCGGCACGGCAGAGGGCGGTCAGGCTGCGGCCGAGGCGATCATGACGACAGACACGGTCGCCAAGCAGGCCGTGCGCACCTCGCCCGCCGGCTGGACGATCGGGGGCATGGCCAAGGGAGCCGGCATGCTCGCTCCCGGCCTCGCGACGATGCTCGTCGTGATCACGACCGACGCAGTGCTCACGAGCGCCCAGCTCGACCGCGCCCTGCGCGCGGCGACCGCCGTGACGTTCGACCGGCTCGACTCCGACGGCGCGATGTCGACCAATGACACGGTCGCCCTGCTCGGCTCGGGCGCGAGTGGCGTCGAGGCCGACGAAGCAGAGTTCGCCGCGGCGCTCACCGAGGTCTGCCAGAGCCTGGCCGAGCAGCTGCAGAGCGATGCCGAGGGGGCATCCCACGACATCGCGATCCGGGTCGAGAACGCGGCCAGCGAGAGCGACGCGGTCCAGGTCGGCCGTGCAGTCGCCCGCAACAACCTCTTCAAGGCGGCCGTCTTCGGCAACGACCCCAATTGGGGCCGCGTCCTCGCGGCCGTCGGCACGACCTCGGCCGAGTTCGACCCCTACGACGTCGACGTCTGGTTCAACGGCATCCGCGTCTGCGCGGCGGGCCAACCAGACCAGCCGCGCGATCTCGTCGATCTGACACCGCGCAAGGTCGACATCCGCATCGACCTCAAGGTCGGCGGTGCCGCCGCGACGATCCTGACCAACGACCTCACGCACGACTATGTGCATGAGAACAGCGCGTATTCGAGCTGAGGCCATGGCAGACGACACCCTCACCACGATCGATCCAGACGACGACGAGATCGTCGCCGCACGCGAGGAAGCGCTCGAGAAGACCGCGATCCTCATCGAGTCCCTTCCCTGGCTCGGCAAGTTCCGCGACAAGATCGTCGTCATCAAGTTCGGCGGCAATGCGATGGTGCGCCCCGAGCTGCAGCGCACTTTCGCGGAAGACCTCGTCTACCTGCGCTACGCGGGCCTGCGCCCGGTCGTCGTGCACGGCGGCGGCCCGCAGATCTCGGCGATGCTCGACAGGCTCGGCATCGAGAGCGAGTTCAAGGGCGGCTACCGGGTGACGACCCCCGAAGCGATGGAAGTCGTGCGCATGGTCCTGACCGGCCACATCAACCGCGGCATCGTGCGCTCGATCAACGACCTCAATCCGACCCTTGCGCTCGGCATGTCCGGCGAGGACGCGGGCCTGTTCACCGGCCGCAAGCGCGGAGCGATCGTCGACGGCGTCGAGGTCGACCTCGGGCTCGTCGGCGATGTGATCGCCGTCGACCCCGAGGCGATCCTGACCCAGCTCGACGCGGGCCGCATTCCGGTCGTGTCATCCGTTGCGCCCGATGTCGACGTGCCTGGCCAGTCGCTGAACGTGAACGCGGATGCCGCAGCCGCGGCCCTGGCCGCGGCCCTCGGCGCCGAGAAGCTGGTCATCCTCACCGATGTCGCGGGCCTCTACCGCGACTGGCCCGATCGGTCATCGATGCTCACGAGCATCCCGGCCGACGAGCTGCGCGAGCTGCTGCCCGGCCTCGAGTCGGGCATGATCCCCAAGATGTCGGCCTGCCTGGACGCGGTCGACGGGGGAGTCCCCAAAGCGGCCATCATCGACGGCCGCATCCCGCACTCGATCCTGCTCGAGATCTTCACGCAGCAGGGGATCGGAACGGAGGTCACCCCGTGAGCGACCAGAACGCGACCACGCCCACCGCCCAGCCCTGGCAGGGCCGCTACGAGCACGACCTCGTTCCCACCTTCTCGACGCCTCCGCTGCTCATTGAGCGCGGCGAGGGCGCCTGGGTGTGGGATGCCGAGGGGGAGAGGTACCTCGACTTCCTCGGCGGTATCGCCGTCAACTCGCTCGGCCACGCGCACCCCGTGCTCATCGAAGCGGTCACCCGCCAGGTGTCGCGGGCCGCGCACATCTCCAACCTGTTCGCCTCCGCGCCCCAGCTCGAGCTCGCCGAACGGCTCAAGCGACTGACGGGCGCAGGCGACGCCGGGCGCGTCTTCTTCGCCAATTCCGGCACCGAGGCGAACGAGGCGGCATTCAAGCTCGCCCGCCTCAACCGCGGCGACGGCTCGAGGTCGCGCATCATCGCGCTGGAGAACGCCTTCCACGGCCGCTCGATGGGCGCGCTCGCGCTGACGGGCAAGGCATACATGCGCGAGCCCTTCCTGCCGATGGTTCCCGGCGTCGAGCACATCCCCGCGACGCTCGAGGCGCTGGAGGCGGCGATCGACGACGCGGTCGCGGCGCTCTTCGTCGAGCCGATCCAGGGCGAGGCCGGCGTGATCGAGCTCCCAGAGGGATTCCTCAGCAGAGCACGCGAGGTGACACAGCGTCACGGCGCACTGCTCATCATCGATGAGGTTCAGACGGGTGCGGGCCGCACGGGTGACTGGTTCGCGTTCCAGCACGAGGGCATCACGCCCGACGCGATCACCCTCGCGAAGGGCATGGCCGGCGGCGTGCCGATCGGCGCACTCGTCACCTTCGGAGCAGCGTCGCAGCTCTTCCACACGGGCCAGCACGGGTCGACATTCGGCGGCAACCCGCTGGCGACCGCGGCAGCCGGTGCGGTGCTCGGCGAGATCGAGAACGCCGATCTCGTCGGCAACGCGCGAGTTCGCGGCGAGCAGCTGAAGCAGCTCATCGCGGGGCTCGACTCGCCGTTGGTCGCAGGCACCAGGGGGCGCGGTCTGCTCGTCGGCATCGCGCTCGCAGAGCCCGTCGCCGAGCAGCTCGTCCGCGCCGCGCGGGAACACGGCCTCCTCATCAATGCGACCCGCCCCGACAGCATCCGGCTTGCCCCTCCGCTCATCGTCGGCGACGCCGAGCTCACTGCATTCCGCGAGCGCTTCGGCGCCGCGCTCGCCGACGTCGCCGCCGCGCCCTCGACCACCGCCCCGACCGAGAAGGTGAACGCATGACCCGCCACTTCCTCCGCGACGATGACCTGTCACCGGCCGAGCAGGCCGAAGTGCTCGACCTCGCCGCGGCGCTCAAGGCCGACCGCTTCAGTCGCAAGCCGCTTGAGGGGCCGCAGACGGTCGCCGTGATCTTCGACAAGACATCGACCCGCACGCGCGTCAGCTTCGCCACCGGCATCGCCGATCTCGGCGGGAATCCGCTCATCATCAATCCCGGCGAGGCGCAGCTCGGCGCGAAGGAGTCGATCGCCGACTCCGCGCGCGTTCTCGAGCGCCAGGTCGCCGCGATCGTCTGGCGCACCTACGCCCAGTCCGGGCTCGAGGAGATGGCGGAGGGCACGCGCGTTCCCGTCATCAACTCGCTCTCAGATGACTTCCACCCCTGCCAGATCCTCGCCGACCTGCAGACGATCCGAGAGCACAAGGGCGCGCTGGCGGGGCTGACCATGAGCTACATCGGCGACGGCGCAAACAACATGGCGCACTCGTACCTGCTCGGCGGTGCGACCGCCGGAATGCACGTGCGCGTGGCGACCCCAGCCGGCTTCCCGCCGCGCGCCGACATCCTCGCGGACGCCGAGCGCATTGCCGCGACGACGGGCGGCTCCGTGGCCGTCACCGACGACCCCGCGGCGGCGGCGGGCGGCGCGGACGTGCTGGTCACCGACACCTGGGTCTCGATGGGGCAGGAGGACGAGAAGGCAGCACGCGTCGAGGCGTTCTCCGGTTTCACGATCGACGCGGCGCTGATGGCCACGGCCAAGCCTGACGCGATCTTCCTGCACTGCCTGCCGGCCTACCGCGGCTACGAGGTCACCGCCGACGTCATCGACGGTCCGCAATCCGTCATCTGGGACGAGGCGGAGAACCGCCTTCACGCGCAGAAGGCGCTGCTCGCCTGGCTGCTTGCACAGAACGAGAAGGAGCGAGCGGATGTCTGACGACGTCAACCGCGCGGGGGAGGCCGGCGCGCTCTGGGGCGGCCGATTCGCGGGCGGTCCTTCGCCTGAGCTCGCGCGGCTGAGCAGGTCGACGCACTTCGACTGGCAGCTCGCGGGCTACGACCTGGCCGGCTCCCGGGCGCACGCACGTGCCCTGCATCGGGCCGGGTACCTCGACGACGGCGAGCTCGACGGCATGATCGCCGCCATCGACGAGCTGCAGCGCCGCGTCGATGCGGGCGAGTTCCTGCCGGCGGCATCCGACGAAGACGTGCATTCGGCGCTCGAGCGCGGCCTGATCGAGATCGCGGGCTCCGAGCTCGGCGGCAAGCTGCGAGCGGGCCGCAGCCGCAACGACCAGATCGCGACGCTGATCAGGATGCTGCTGCGCGACCACTCGGCCGAGCTCGCGCGCCTGCTCGTCGACCTCATCGACGCACTCGCCGCGCAGGCCGAGGCGAACTCGACGGCGATCATGCCGGGGCGCACGCACCTGCAGCATGCGCAGCCCGTTCTGCTGGCGCACCACCTGCTGGCCCACTGCTGGCCGCTGGTGCGCGACCTCGAGCGTCTCGACGATTGGCGCAGGCGTGCGGACGCCTCGCCCTACGGCTCCGGCGCCCTCGCGGGCAACACCCTGGGGCTCGACGCGAAGCTCATCGCCGACGAGCTGGGCTTCGCGGCCGTCGCGCCGAACTCCATCGATGCGACGGCAGCACGCGACATCGTGGCCGAGTTCGCCTTCGTCACGGCGCAGGTCGGCATCGACCTCTCCCGCATTGCCGAGGAGATCATCCTCTGGAACACGCGCGAGTTCGGTTTCGTCACGCTCGACGACGGCTATTCGACCGGCTCGTCGATCATGCCGCAGAAGAAGAACCCCGACATCGCCGAGCTCGCGCGCGGCAAGGCGGGGCGGCTCATCGGCAACCTGGCGGGGCTGCTCACGACGCTGAAGGGCCTGCCGCTCGCCTACAACCGCGACCTGCAGGAGGACAAGGAGCCCGTCTTCGACTCGATCGAGACCCTCGAGATCCTTCTGCCCGCGTTCACCGGCATGGTGGCGACGCTGCACTTCCACACCGACCGCATGCGCGAGCTCGCCCCCGAGGGGTACTCGCTCGCGACCGATGTCGCCGAATGGCTCGTGAAGCAGCACGTGCCGTTCCGTGACGCCCACGAGATCACGGGGCTGCTGGTCTCCTTCGCGGAGTCGCGCGGCATCGGCCTGGAAGAGGTCGACGACGACGCGCTCGCCCGCATCTCGCCGCACCTCACCCCCGCGGTGCGCGAGGTGCTGACGGTCGAGGGCTCGGTCGCGAGCCGTGACGGCATCGCCGGCACGGCGCCGGCGCGCGTCGCCGAGCAGCGCGCGCTGCTCGCCGACCGGGTGCGTCAGGTCACCGCGCGCATCGGGGCGACGCAGGAGGCGCTGTGATGGCCCGCTTCACGCTCGACAACACCCCGCGCCCCAAGAAGGCCATGCGGCCGTGGCTCTGGTACACGATCCTCAGCGTCGCCGTCGCGATCATCGTCGCGGGGGTCATCGTGACCTATGCCGTCGGCGGCAGCCTCTTCTGACGTGGTGGACGCAGGCCGATTCGCGCCCGACCGCGACTTCTTCGCGCGCCCCGCGACCGAGATCGCGCCCCTGCTGCTGGGTGCACGGCTGACACACGAATCGGATGCCGGGAAGGTGGTGCTTCGCCTCACCGAGGTCGAGGCGTACCTCGGCGACGAGGCCGACCCCGGCTCGCACGCTTTCCGCGGCCGCACCCGCCGCAACGGCGTCATGTACGGGCCTCCCGGCTTCGTGTACGTGTACTTCACCTACGGCATGCACGTGTGCGCGAACATCGTGTGCTCGCCGGAAGGCTCCGCGTCAGCGGTCCTCCTGCGCGCGGCCGAGGTCGTCGAAGGCGAGCCCCTGGCGCAGGCGAGACGTGGCACGGTCCCTCCGCGGGATCTCGCCCGCGGGCCGGCCCGGCTCACCGTCGCGGCAGGCATCCGGCTCGACGAGAACGGCTCGGACGCTCTGGCACCGCCCTTCGGCCTCGAGCTCGAGCCGCATCCGCCGGCCTCTCTCGCCGGGCCGCGCGTCGGTGTCTCCGGCGATGGCGGCGGAGAGGCGTACCCGTGGCGCTTCTGGGTGGCCGGCGATCCGAGCGTCTCGGTCTACCGAGCCGCGCAGCGACGTCCGGTTACCAGACGAGATGGGCGAGCGCCCCGCACACCGCCGCCCAGCCGAGGCTGACGAACGTTCCGATGATGAAGCGCTCCTGCGCCTCCGAGGCGCCGAGCTCGCTGAATCGGCCGACGCCCTTGATCGCGATCACGACGGCGATCGCCTCTGGCACCCCGGCGAGCAGCGCGGCCGTCGTGGCGACCCTTTCGAGGATGCCGATGGTGAGGCCGCCGCGCAGGACCTCGCGCTTCCCCTCGCCGGCCGCCGCGTCGCGCGGAGAGATCAGGATGCCGCCGGCCTCGCCCTCGACCTGACGGGTCGCGAGCGCCAGCACGGTCTTGACCGCGGGCGACCCGCCGAATGCCGAGATGGCCACGGCGCCGAGCGCGATCACGGCGCCGAGCAGCGACGGCCCGTGCGGGTGCGGCAGTCCGACCATCACGACCGCCACCAGGAGGAACGCGGCCGCGGCGATCACGGCCCAACGGCTGCCCTTGACGGCGAGCGCCGAGAAGACGACGCCGCCGGCGACGACGAGGGTGAGAACCGCCCAGAACAGCACGGTCAGAATGAGTCCCGGTCCGGCGTAGCTCACTGCTCACGGCTCCTGTCTCGTCATGAGGTCGGTCTGCTCCAAGAGCCTAGTGAGCGCAGGGATCGCCGCCAGCTCGGCCTTGATGTTGGCCGCTTTGGCTCGCGCGCTCGCCGCGGGCGCCGAGATCCCGAGCTTCGCCGCGGCCTCCGCTTGGTTCAGTCCGGCCGCGAGAAGGTCGAAGAGCTCCCACCCGGCCTCCGAGCGACGCTCGCGAACAATGAGCAGCAGGCCGAGCAGCGCCTCGGCGTCGTCGGCCCGCTCGCTGTCGCCGCTCGGCTCGCGCTGCGATTGGACGGCGAGCCGGATGCCTGCCCGCTTCGCCCTCGTCGCGGCATCCCGCGCCGCGAAGAACGCCGGCCCGCTCGCCTCGCGAGTGGCCTCGGGCAGGGGCGTGCGCACCGGCCCGATCCCGATCCCGACGTGGAACTCGCGCGACCGCGTGAGGTCGAGGGTGATCGCGAGCGCCGCATCCGCGTCCGCCGTCAGCACCTGCAGCTCGTCCCCGGCGGTCCGATCGGCCGGCAGCGCAAGGCGCTCGCCGTAGACGGCGTCGACGCGCTCACGCGCGGCGCGTACGAGGTCGTCACTGGTGCGGGAATCCACTTGATCCGCGGTGATCACGAACATCGCACTCCTTAAGGCCACAGGGCTAATCGACATCACATAAAGCCTATATCCTTAACCGAGTGCGGATCTAGGCTCAGGCCGGAATTGCTCCGGCATGCCGCTGGTACCGTTGACCGCGTGTCAACGCCTGAGATCCTGGCCGCGCAGCACAACGATCCGTCGTTCGAAACCATTTGGGACGAGATCGTCTGGCGCGGGCTCATTCATGTCTCCACCGACCAGAGCGAGCTGAAGCAGCTGCTGTCAGGCGAACCGATCACGTATTACTGCGGCTTCGATCCCACGGCGCCGAGCCTGCATCTCGGGAACCTGGTTCAGCTCCTGCTGCTGCGCCGCCTGCAGCTTGCAGGCCACAGGCCACTCGGCCTCGTCGGCGGATCAACGGGGCTGATCGGCGACCCGCGCCCGACGGCCGAGCGCACGCTGAACACCAAAGAGACCGTGGCCGAATGGGTCGGCTACCTCCAGGCGCAGGTCTCCAAATTCCTGAGCTTCGAGGGCGACAACGCCGCGAGCCTGGTGAACAACCTCGACTGGTTCGGGCAGCTGAGCGCCATCGACTTCCTGCGCGACATCGGAAAGCACTACCGCGTCGGCGCGATGCTCAAGAAGGACGCCGTGGCGGCTCGGCTCAATTCGGACGCCGGCATCTCGTACACCGAGTTCAGCTACCAGATCCTCCAGGGGCTGGACTTCCTCGAGCTCTACCGGCAGTACGGGTGCGTCCTGCAGACCGGGGGCAGCGACCAGTGGGGCAACCTCACGAGCGGCACCGATTTGATCCGCCGTGTCGAGGGAGTGGCCGCGCATGCCATCGGCACGCCCCTGATCACCAACAGCGACGGCACCAAGTTTGGCAAGAGCGAGGGCAACGCGATCTGGCTCGACGAGAATCTCACGAGCCCTTACGCGTTCTACCAGTTCTGGCTCAACACCGAGGATGCCGACGTGATCGATCGGCTGAAGATCTTCACGTTCCTGTCGCGCGCCGAGATCGAGCGGCTGGAGCAGGCGGTCGCCGATGCGCCGTTCCGCCGCGAAGCCCAGCGAGCGCTCGCCCTCGAGGTGACGACGCTGGTGCACGGTCCGGATGCCGCGAACGCCGCGATCCTCGCCTCCCAGGCTCTCTTCGGCAACGGCGATCTCGGCGCTCTCGACCTCGCCACGCTCGAAGCGGCGCTCCGCGAGCTGCCGACCGCTGCCGCCCAGCCGTCCTCCCTCGTCGCGCAGCTGCTCGTCGACACGGGGCTCACCACGAGTCTGTCCGAGTCGCGACGTGCCATCGCGCAGGGCGGCGTCTACGTGAACAACGTGAAGATCGATGACGACCAGGCGACGATCGGCGCCCGGCTGATCGCCGGTCGTCTGGCTGTTCTTCGGCGTGGAAAGAAGACCCTCGCGGGCGTGGTCGTCCCCGGGTAGCGGACGACACGCCCGGGATGCGGGCCTGATTTGAGCAGTCGCCCGCATCCACGTAAATTACTTACTTGTCACCCCAAAGGTGCGGCTGAGCTGCTCAGCTCGCCGGCCTCAAGCGGGACCTCATCACAGCACTTCGAAGGTCACTTGTCTGACCTGAGTTGAGTGCCTAAGATGGGAAGCCCACACCGGCTCCCGACCGCGTCACGCGGCCAGCGAAGAGCATCGAGTGTGGTAGCTTTGGAAAGTTGCCCCGGTGCGACGGCCGAAAGGTCTAGG
>NZ_JBLRDT010000084.1:0-11397 GCF_057512245.1 Gryllotalpicola sp. CP2-P1 | reverse complement strand
CCGGGCCCGCTGAGCAGGCACCCCCGACGGCGCCTTCTCAGGCCCAGCAGGTGTCGCGGCCGGCATCCGTGCCCGCCCCGACCTGGTCCCTGCTTCTCGCGGACGGCTCGCGCCTCACGCTCGACGGCGCAACGTATGTCGGCCGGAATCCGGCCGCCTCCGTGGCGGCGCCCGGCGCACGGCTGCTGCCGCTCGCCGACCCGGCGAAGTCGCTCTCGAAGACGCACGCGCTGCTCGTGCCCGAGCTCGACCACCTCATGGTCACCGACCTGCATTCCACGAACGGCATCGCCGTCGTGTCGCCGGGCGGCGGCGTCACGGTGCTCGAGCCGGGGCGCACCTCGCCCGTGGCTCCCGGCTCGCAGCTGCAGCTCGGCAGCTTCGTCGTCACCGTGCAGTCGGCCGGGGCATCCGCTTAGCCGAGCGAATCTGCGCACGAAAAAGCGGGCCAGGCGAACCTGACCCGCATTTTCCGGTGCGTGCTGCGCTCAGCCGCCGATGCCCTGGGCGAGCTGCTGGTCGACGTTCTGCAGAGCGTCGGCAGCCTTGGTGAGGAACTGCGACATTCCGTCGAGGCCGTTGACCGCCTGCGTCGTGCCCTTGGTGAACTGCTCGTAGGAGCTGTGGAAGGCGCCCGACGCGGTGTCGGTCACGAAGCCGCCGCTCACGAGGTTGTTGACGAGAGCCTGCAGCTCCTGCAGCTTCGCGGTGATGTCGTCCTTGCCGGCGTTGAGGCGCTGGGCAGCGCTGGTCATGTCGCCGTAGGTGACGTTCAAGTTAGCCATGAGATCTACTCCCCTAGTGGTTGTCGGCAAGCCCGCGGCCGAAAGACGATGATGTCTGTCGGCGACGGCCCCCTGGCCGACCGGCTTGTTGGTACCTAAGTTAGCCAACCTCGCCGGGGCGCGGAACGGGGAGCACTCCCCATGCCTAGCCCTCGTCGGCGTGAGCGGGCTGCGCCCCGAGCTTGCGGACGGTCGGCACCTGCCCGTCGACCGCGGTGACCTCGAGCTGACGCCAGCCCCGGCGCAGGAAGAAGCCGCCGAGCACGACGAACGCGACGGCGAAGACGATGACCACGGCAACGGCGAACGCGTTCTCGAGCGGCCAGCGCACCCAATAGATCAGCAGGAAGTTCGCGTAGCCGAAGCACACCATGCCGAGATACCACGCGCCGCTCAGGATCCATGCACGCAGATTCAGCTTCGCCGCCCACCGGCTGTACCGGGTGTGCCGCAGCGGTTGCAGCGAGATCGCGACAGCGGTGAGCCGCGGCGGCCCGGCGACATCGTCACGCCACCGGGAGCCCGTGAGCTTCTCGCCGCGATAACCGGGCAGCAGCGAGCGCCACAGCGCCAGCGCCGCGAGCAGCAGCGTGCCGAACGCCATTGCGAGGACCTGGAAGACGAACCCCCAGGCGAATGGCAGCACGACAGCGACCACGACGATCATGCCGATGGCGTCCTTTGTGTCCTCGATGCCGGTGGTGAACCCGGGCTGAGTGTGCAGAGCGCCGGGTGGCACGGCCCAGAACAGGAACGTGAGCGCGGTGATGATCAGGAACAGGATGAGCCAGACGATCGTGACGGTGAGATAGCCGAGCGGACGCGCGGCGGCGGCGCGGTAGCTCACGCGTACGACTCGCCCGAGCCGAGCGGACGCCCGGCCTTCCAGTGGTTCGACGACATCCACCGCGCGAAGGCGAAGATGCCGGCGCCGACAAACGAACATGCCGCCGCCGATCAGTGAGAGGCTCAGACCCCGCCGCGGCCGCGGCTTCACGCCTCGGCGCCGTTCACCAGCACCGGCGTCTCGCCGTCGACAGCGTCGAGCCGAAGGCGGCGCCAGCCGACGGGCAGCCTGCGCACCGCGAGCACGACGAAGCCCAGCGCCAGCACGATCGACAGCGCGATCAGGAACGGATTGTGGATCGGCCAGCGCAGCCAGCCGAGCAACAGGAAATGGGCGAAGCCGAGCCATGCGAGACCGAGGTACCACGAACCGTCGAGCAGCCACGCGCGCGCGTTCAGTCGGGTCACCCACAGGCTGTACGGCGTGTGCCTCTTCGGCAGCAGTGAGATGGCGACACCGCTCGGGCTGATGCCGGCTGCGTCGCTGCGGAGCACACTGCCGGTGAGCTTCTCGTGCGCGTAGCCCGGTTTCAGTGACCGCCAGAAGGCGAGCGCCGCGAGCAGCAGCGGGCCCAGCGCCATGAGCACGAGCAGGTGCACGAAGCCCCACACCCACGGAAGGATCAGATACACGAGCACGAGCCCCGATACCCAGTCCTTCGGGTCCTGCAGCTTGTCGAGAATGCCCTGCTGGGTGCTGATTGGCCCAGGCGGGACCACCCAGAAGCAGAACGCGACCGCCACCGTGAGTGCGAAGACGATGAACCACGTGATCGTCACTCCCAGATAGCCGAGGGAGCGCGCGAATCTCATCGAACAGGCTCCGCCCAGACGATAGAGCTGATCACCGAGTCGAAGAGCTCGGTGAACGGACCCGGATCGGGAGCGATCGGCAGCGAGACGTTCGTCGCGAGCACGCGTGAGCCGCCCGGCGCGGGAACCCAATAATCGAGGTCCAGCGACGGGGTGGTGGTCGTCGTGTAGGTCTGGGTGCCCGCCGTCGCCTTCCGCGCGATCGGGCCGGCGTCGGTCTCGAGCACCTCGGCCTCGGGGTAGGCGGCGGCGAGCCGACGTGCGGTGTCCTCGATGCCGGCACCTGCGGCAGGCCACGCCTCGAACACCGAGATCATGGCGCCCGACACGGGAATCCCCGGGAAGAGCTCAAGCGACAGGGAGAACGCGGCGGCTCCGGCATCCGCCGCCTGCTTGGCCGAGGCGGCCAGCTCCTCGCGGAATTGGCGCCGTCGCGACGCCAGTCGGTCGTTGGTACCGAACTGTTGCTTCACGAGCGCCGAGATTCGCGCGGCGCGCGCATCGGCGTCGGCCAGCGGGATCGACGCCCACGAACCCGGCAGTACGAAGGCGAACTCCTCGCTGTCGGATCGGGCGCTGCGTACCGGCATGCTCATTTCTCGAGCTCGACCGTCAGCGTTGCGACCCACTCCGACGTGCGCTCGACCATATCCGTGAAGCCGTCGAGGTCGTCGCTGGTGAACACGAACTCGAACATCTGCGATGCCCCGGTCGGAAACACGCCGAACAGCGTGCGTGCTTCGCTGCGTGGCGCGTCTTCGAGGAGATCGGTATACGTGATCACGTTGTACGCGCCGACTACGTCGCCGATCGGTGCCGTGCCACGCCACGTCTGCACGATGTCGTAACGCCGGCCGGGCTCGCGCCGGCCCTCGTCGGCTGCGAGGTAGCCCTCGTAAGCGCCCGGACCGCCCTCGTACGGATTCGTCAATCGGAACGACAGCACGCAGCGAACGCGAGCCTGGTCCTGCGGCGGAATCCACACCAGTGAGCCCGCGCCGTCCCGATCCGCTCCGATCTCCTTCACGCGTGCCGCGACTGCTCCAAGTTGACCGCTCAGATTCTGGCGCTCGGCACCTGTCAGCCCGAGGTCGGCCGCCAACTGGTCCGGCCACCGTGGGTCCTCCGTGTCGACCCACTGCCAGCCGTCGACCAGACCCATGTCGAAATCTGCGATGGGCCTCGGTTTCTTCGTGCCGAAGATCATGCTGGCTCCCCTCCTGATTCAGCGGTCACCCGTTGTTCTTCCACTCGAGACTACGGATATCAGAGATGATCGAGGAAGTGGCGCCGACCGCGTCGCCACCGAGGCTCGTGGCGAGCTTCCCAGGGCTGTCCTGGCCGTCGGAGATGTAACCGGACACCGCCTTGTAAGTCTGGTCCGCCTGGTAGATCGAGGTTCCGAACAATGGCACCGCGACCTCAGCCGACTTCAGCATCTTCGGATCCATGGCGATGTACCGCGCCCCTGCCACGAAGTCGCCGTTGAGCTTCAGCAACTTCTGCGGGTTGGGAATGATGCCTTCCTCGAACGCCTTTTTGAACGTGTCTGCGAGCGAGGTCGGCTTGAGCTTCGCGATCGCCTCCATCGAAAGATTGGGGCGGAACTGCTTCGTCGAGTCCTTCAGCATGTCCAGCGCGACGTCGCGGAACGACGTCTGCTTCATCACCTTGCGCGAATCCGTGAGGATCGTCGCGATCCGCTTCTCGCCGCCACTGATCGACTTGAAGGTACGGGCTGCCTTGAGGTCGGTGACGGCACCGCCGAACACCTTTTCACCGGCCTTGATCGCCGTGACCGCCTTCAGTTCTTTGGCGAGGCGAGCGAACGCCGCACCGCCGACGAAGGTCAGCGCGACGCCGACCACGGCCATGATGATGTCGAAGACGCTGCCGTCACCGGTGATCGCAGCGACGACCGCGTCGATGAGGTCGAGTACCGCGCCGATCGCGGCGAGCACCAGCAGGATCTGCCCGATGATCGGGATCCAGCCGAAGAAGATCGACAGCACTCCGGCCCACTTGCAGACCTGCTTGATGATGTCGTAGACCTTCGAGCCCCAGTTGTCCCACCAGCTGTCCTTCAGGCCGTGGTTGCCCTTGCCGTTGACGACGCCGTCGATCGCTGAGGCCGCCGTCTTGGCAGCGGCGACCTTGCGATCGTGGGCGGCGTGCCAGAGGTTGTGAGCCGCGGTGAGGGCTGAGTTCGCATCATCCGCTGCGGTCTGAGCCTGCTGCGCGGTCTTCTGCGCATCGGCCTTCTGATCGTCGGTCGCGTTGTCGGCCGCGTCCTGCGCGGTGGACGCAGAGCGGTTCGCGGCATCCGCCGCCGCCTGCTTTTCCTCGATCTGCGCGATCGCGGTCTTGGCGTCGTCCTGCGCGCCGCGCAGCTCGACCGCATAGGCGGCGAGTGCCTTCGCAGTGGTGTCGTAGCGGTCGTAGGCCTTCGTGATGTCATCGGCGACGTCGCCCGAGCTCTCACGGAGCTTGTCGATCGCCTTGCTCGTCATCTTCTCGCCCTGGATCTTCGTCAGGGTTTGAACGGAGCGAGCGATCTGGGCGGCGACGGTCTGGTAGTGCGCGGCCTTGGTGGCCAGCAGGTCGGGGTCGCCCTTGAGCGGTGCGTATTCGGTGTCGGCCATGGCTCAGTCCTTCGCCTTCGGCGCGGGCGCAGGGCCGGCGTCCGCCGACTCCTTGAGCGCCTTGGCGAGACCGTCGTCGACCTGGGTGAAGCCGTTGGAGACGGCCTTGATCTGGTCGCGCAGGTCCTTGACGCTCTGCGTCATCTTTGCGCGCTTGTCGTTCCAGTTGTGCGCGAAGTCGTGCACCTTGCCCGAGAGATTGTCGTCCCCGGTGGCGTCGGCGATGTCATCGCTGAGCTTGTCGGCCCCCTCGAACTCCTTCACGACACCGTTCAGGTCGTGATAGAGCTCCTCCAATCGACCGAGATCAAGCTTGAGATCGCTCACCGGTTCCCCCCTCTAGTCCTGCGTCCCCTGAAGTCTGGAGCCAAGCTATTGCCGAAGCGGTGCGGAGGGAACGGGGAGCACTCCCCATGCGAAGCCGCAGCCAGCGGCATCCGGTCGCGCCCTCTGCTCACTCCGGCAGCGGCAGCTGCACGCGCGCATGCTGCCCGCGCGAGATGTAGACGCCGCGCCCCGGCGGGAACTCGCTGCGCGCCATGCGCGGCAGCGCCGTCTTGAGCAGGATGTCGCCCTCGACTGCTTCCGGCTGCAGCAGGATGCCCCGCCGGCCGTTCTTGACCTCGCCGAACAGCGGCCACGACGAGCCCCACGCGCTGGTCTCGCCCTCTGCGACCAGCAGGTGATCGCTGCGCCGCACCGCCTTGACCAGCTCGACGATCGGGCCGTCGGCCGCCGTCTGCAGGAAGTCGCCGATGGTCTCGATGAAGATGCCGATGCGGCCCTCGGTGTCCGGGTCCGTGACGGCCGCGAGCAGGTCGCGGGCGAGCGCCGCGACCTCGTCGGGGTCCTTTGCCGCGTCGACCCAGATCGGAAGGCGCGCGAGCGGCGAGCGGGCGTTGCCGAAGTAGTAGACCCGGTTCCCCTCGGCGGCGCGCACGAACGCCGTGGCCATCGTCTGCAGCGCCGTCGAGCGGCCGCTGGCCGGCGGGCCGGCGAGCAGGACCGTGCCGAACGGGTCGAACGGGAACGGTCCGAGATCGATGTCGCTGAGGCCGAGCACGGGCTGACCGCCGACGGAGGCCGGCAGTGCGCTCTGCGCATACTCCTTCGGCAGCGAGCCGATCGCCGGCGCCGCCGCAACACCCGCGCGGCCCATCGCCTCGGCGAGCCGGCCGAGCGCCTCGGCCTGCTCGGACACCGAGGTCGTTCCGCCGAGGATCGCGATCTGCGTCTCGAGCCCGTCGACGATCGCGCGCCCGGGCGGGGACGACGGGCCGAGGATGTCGCTCGGCACCCCCAGCGCGCCGTAGCCGTCGTCGGCGAGCCGCAGCACGACCCGGCGCTGGATCGACGCCGCGATCGAGGTCGGCACGGCCCCCGCGCGGTCGGCGGTGAGCACGACGTGGATGCCGAGGCGGCGGCCGTCCGCGAGGACGTCGCGGAAGACGTCGTACCACTGGGCGCGGCCCGCGGCGACCTCGAAGTCGTCCTTGAAGTTCGTGAAGTTGTCGACCAGCAGCAGGATGCGCGGCTCGTTCGGCCGCCCGGCGAGCGCGCGGTACTCGGCGATGCTCGACGCGTTCACGTCGGCCCAGGCGGCTGCGCGCCGCTCGAGCTCGCCCTGCAGCGTACGGAACAGGCGGACGATGCGCTCGGTGTCGTCGCCCGCCACGATCGCGCCGACGTGCGGCAGGCGGTCGAGGACGCGCAGACTGCCCGCACCGTAATCGAGCCCGTAGACGTGCACGGGGCCGCCGCGCGGGGTGATCGCAGCGGCGCTCGCGAGCGTGCGCAGCACCGTGGTCTTGCCCGACCCGCTCGTTCCGAAGACCGCGAGGTGCCCGTCGACGTCCGGCCGGTAGTACTGCGTCGTCTGCTCCTGGCGCTCCGGCACGTCGGCGACGCCGAGCAGCAGCTCGGCATCGGTGCGCTGGCGCAGCTTGGACAGGTCGTAGAGGGGCGCGAGCTCGTCGAGCCACGGGCGCCGCGGGGCCGGAATGCTCGCGAGCCCCTGCGCCTCGATCATGGTCCTGACCAGTCGCTGCTGATCGTTCGGCCCGAGATCGCGCTGATGATCGGCGACGGATGCCGGCGCGGTCCGGTCCTCCCATCGGTTCTCGCCGCCGAACCGCAGCTCGGCGACCTGGATGTCCGCGCGCTCGGGCTCGCGCGTCGTCCAGCCGCCGGCATAGGCCGACTGGAACGCCGCAAGCCGCCCCGGCCCCGTCTTCGCGTAGCCGCGGCCGGGGATCGACGGGTCGATGTGCGCCGAATCCTTGACCCCGATCACGTCCTGCGAGTCGGACTCGTCGGCCATGCGCAGCGCCACCCGCAGATTCGTGTTGGCGCGCAGGTTGTCCTTGATGACGCCGGCGGGCCGCTGGGTCGCCATGATGAGGTGGATGCCGAGCGAGCGCCCGCGCTGAGCGATGTCGACCACCCCGTCGACGAACTCGGGAACCTCGCCGGCGAGCGCGGCGAACTCGTCGATGACCAGCACGAGGGCCGGGGGACTGTCGGGGTCGCCGCGCTTCTCGAGCTCGAGCAGGTCCTTGGCCTTCTTGCGGTTGAAGAGGTGCTCGCGGTGGTGCAGCTCGGCGCGCAGGCTGGTCAGCGCCCGGCGCACGAGGTGCGGCGAGAGGTCGGTGACGAGGCCGACGCAGTGCGGCAGCTGCACGCAGTCTGCGAACGCCGACCCGCCCTTGTAGTCGACGAAGAGGAAGGTGACCCGGTCGGGCGAGTACTCGGCGGCCATGCCGAGCACCCACGCCTGCAGGAACTCCGACTTCCCGGAGCCGGTCGTGCCGCCGACGAGCGCGTGCGGGCCCTGCGTGCGCAGGTCGAGGTGCATCGGGTCGTGCCCCGCCGACCCCATGATCGCCCGCAGCTTGCCTGCGCGGCGCGGCGTGAGCGGCCCGCCCGAGCGGTCGTGGATCGAGTCGTTCTGCTTCCACCGGTCGACGATCGCTGACGACGACTCGGCGAGCTCATGGCCGAGCAGCGTCACGAGCGAGATGCTGCGCGGCAGGTCGCTCGCATCGGCGATCGGCGCGCCCGCATCGACGACGGGCGCCATCAGGTGGGCGTATGCCTGCGCGCGCTCCGCGTCGATGGGCTCGGTGACCACGTCCGCGATGTGCTCGCCGAGGCGCACGAAGCCGACCTCGGCGCGGCCGTCGGCGTCGACGGCGAGATAGGTGCGGCAGACGGCGGGCAGCGCGGGAACGTCCGGCGACACCCAGATCGGGAAGACGCCGGCGTCGGCGGCGGACTCGGCGAGCTGGATGAGGCGCCCCCGGTCAACCGGGGCGTCGTCGGAGATCACGACCACGACCGCAGGAATCGGCGACTGCGTTCCCGCGGCCACGTCGCTCTCCGCCACATTCGCCCCGCGCTCGTTCGCCGCCTTGGCCTGCACGATGGCCCCGCGGCGCTCGGCGCTCCGCTTCTCCTCCAGCCTGGCGCTGATGAGCCCCTCGAGGTCCGAGAGCAGGGCGCTCGCGCTCGACTCGCTGTCGGCGAGCTGGTTGCCCTCGAGCGGGCTGTGCGGGCTCGACGAATGCGGCATCCACTTCAGCCACTCGACCTCGCGCGACCAGCGCGAGCTGACGATCGCCGCCACCGTCACCTCGGCCGGCGAGTGCAGCCCCGTCAGCTGCACGAGCAGCGAGTTCAGGGCGCCGGCCGTCTGCCCGGGCCCGCCCGCGATGCCGATGGCTCCGGCGTCGTACAGGTTCTCGACGATCGGCACGCCGGGAACCGTGCGGTTCGCCTCGATGACGGCGTCCAGCCGCTCTTGGAACTCGACCAGCAGATTCGGGCGCGAGGTGACGTCGATCGTGTTGCGGGAGGTCGCGGCGCCGACACCGAGCCGCACGTTCAGGAACGACCAGTGCTCGGGCCGCCTGGTCCACAGCAGGGGCGCGCGACGCACCGCCGCCTCATAGACCTGCTCGGTCGAGGGCGCCTCGAGCGCGCGCTGCGCGGCTTCCTTCTCGCGTTCGCGGCCGAGCGCCGTCGTGAGACTCTCGAGCCCCTCGTCGAACCTCGCGATCGACTTCTTGAGCCTCGATTTGCGCTGCGACCGACCTGTGAACCAGTTGCCGACGACCATCAGCGGCGACATGGCCGCGAACGCCACCGACGCCGGCTGTCGCGTGATCATGTACATCACGCCGGCCATGAGGATCGGCGTCGCGAGCGCGATCATCGGAATCGGCTGCGATTCCGTCTCAGCCGGAACCTCGGGCACCTCGAACTCGGCGCCGACGTAGCGCGCCTCGACCTTGGGCGAGCGGTTGAAGAGGACGGGCCCGGCTTTCGCAGCGGGTGCGGGCGAAGGGGCGACGGATGCCTGCTGCTGCGGCTGCGCGAGCGGGGTCAGTTCCACCTCGGTGTCGCCGATCAGCACGCGCACGGCCTGCCTGACCTGCAGGCGGTCGACGATGCCGCCGTCGACGACGAGCCCGTTCGCCGAGCCCAGGTCGACGAGCTCGAGGCCGCCGGAGGCCTGGATGCGCGCATGCCGACCCGAGACGAAGGGGTCGTCGAGCACGATGTCGCAGGCGCCGTCGCGCCCGATGATCGTCGTCGACCCGGCCTGGATCTCGAACTGCGTGCCCGCAGCCGGCCCCGTCAGCACCCGCAGGCGCCCGATCGGGTGGAAGCCGGCGGGCTGCGCTGCGCCGTAGCTCGAGGCATCCGCGAGGAGCACCGTGGCCCCGTCGCCGATCTGGGCCTCGCCGATGGGGATCTCGGGCGAGAGCACGTCGGGCTGCTGCTGCCCCGGCATGGCCACGGCCAGGGTGAGCACGCGGCCCTCGCCGCCCACGGCCCACTCCTTGCCCTTCGGGTCGAGGCGCCGGATCGCGCCCGCGACGTCGGCGACCGTCGCGACGGCATCCGTCGTCACCACGATGTCGTCGGACTGCCCCGATTGACGTGCCAGCGTCAGTTTCAGGCGCACGTCATTCCCCCTGTTCCATCACCCAGCGTGCCCGCACGACGATGTTGTCGAAGAGCAGCAGCAGCGCCTCGCGCTGCTCGACGTGCGGGCTCGAGAAGCTGTACTGCGCGAGGCCGCGCCCGTCGGGGAACGCGAGCCAGTAATCGACGACGAGCAGTTCGCGATCGGCGCCCTCGAGCTCCGCCGCCGCGCGGCGCAGGCGCGTGTGCCGGATGAACGGGCCGGCCGGCGTCTCGGCGCCCACGAGCTCATCGTCGGCGGCGAGCTCACCGCGCAATCGCTCGGTCATGCGCTCGAGGTGGCTCGCATCGCCGATCGCCGGGCCGAGCTCGTGCCAGTACAGAGCGAGGTTGACGGCGGCCGCAGCCTTGTCGCTGCGGCGCACCAGGAACGCAAGGAAGCGGCCACCGGCGCCGAGCGCCAACTCGGACGCACGAGTGAACCACGCCTCGAAGTCGGCGCGGAGCTTCCTGTTCAGGAATCCGCCCAGCTGCTCATCGAGCAGTCTGCGCACCTGCTGCGCGCGCACAGCGGCGTCCGTGACGTCGACGACGGCCCAGTCCGGGCCGAGCGGCGTATCGATCGCGATCGCCCGGTCACCTGGAGCCACGGCGGGCACCGCGTCGGCGGCGCTCGGCTGAGCGGATGCCCACGCGACCTCGTCGTCGAGCAGGCGCGGCTCGAGGGCGCGCAGGACGTCATCGACGTCGGCGCTTCCCGGGTGCGGCCCAGCTGGATCGAAGTGCACCCGGTGCAGCACGTCGTGGTGCTGCCTGAGGAACGGCTCGAGGCCGGGGCCGCGGACGAGTGCGAACTGCCGCCTGTCGTCGTCGCCCAGGAACAGTTCGAGGGCACTGGTCGACGAGAACAGCGCGAGCGCATACGGCTTCTTGCCGCTCGCGTCGTTCGACGGGAAGACGCGATTCTGGGTCTCACCGTCGTCGGTGTCGATGAGCGGCAGCACGACGTAGTCGTGCCTCAGCGCCTGCCCGATCGCCTGCCAGTCGCCCGCTTCGAGGGCAGCCGCGAGGCGCGCCGACCCGACATCGGGCGTCGACTCGACATAGATCGGCTCGTCGTGGTCGCTCATGTCGCCTTCCGGGAATCGTTAGCCGGCTCGAGGCGGATCGAGTGCAGCGGCTTCGCGGCGCCGGCGATGATGCGCTCGGCGAGGGCCTCAGGGTCGCCGAAGGCGCGGAAAAGCTCGACCTCTACAGGACCGCCGGCCGGGTCGGGGTGAGTCTCGTCGAACGGGTGCAGCAGATACGCGCGCCCGTCGTCCCACTCGGCGGGCCAGCCGTCGGGCGCGGTGACGCGCGGCAGTCCGGTCGTCGGCTCTTCG
>NZ_JBLRDT010000083.1:0-11444 GCF_057512245.1 Gryllotalpicola sp. CP2-P1 | reverse complement strand
CGCCGCCGACGGCGACACCGAGATCGGCGTCGTGACCTCCGGCGCGCTGTCGCCCACGCTCGGGCATCCCATCGCCCTCGCCTATATCGACCCTGCATATCGCGAGCCGGGCACCCGGCTCACCATCGATGTGCGCGGCACCAAGCTTCCCTACACCGTCACCGACGTGCCCTTTTACAAGCGAAAGAAGAGCTGACCATGGCTGCACCCGAGAACCTCCAGTACACGGAAGAGCACGAATGGGTGCTCGTCGACGGCGACGTCGCGACCGTCGGCATCACCGACTACGCGCAGGCGGCGCTCGGTGACGTCGTCTTCGTCGACCTTCCCGCCGAGGGCACCGCGGTCGCGGCCGCATCGGTCGTCGGCGAGATCGAGTCGACGAAGTCGGTGGGCGAGCTGTTCGCCCCGATCGACGGCGAGGTCGTCGAGGCCAACCAGGCCGTCGTCGACAGCCCCGACCTGGTCAATTCCGACCCGTACGGCGCCGGCTGGCTGATCAAGGTGCGCTTCACCGAGCTGCCCGCGCTGCTCGACGCCGCCGCGTACGACGAGCTGACCAGCAAGTGAGCAGCGCCACGCCTGCGAACCGCTCCGTGTTCGCCGACCGACACATCGGCGCCGACGCCGGGCAGACCGAGGCGATGCTCGCGGCCGTCGGCTACGAGAGCGTCGACGCGCTCGTGCGCGCGGCCGTTCCGGGGTCGATCCAGCTGCCGGCCGAGGCCGCTCAGCGGTCGAGCATTCCCGAAGCGGCATCCGAGCGCGCGGCGCTCGCCGAGCTGCGTCGCCTCGCCGCCCGCAACACCGTGAACCGCTCGCTGATCGGCCAGGGGTACTACGGCACGCTGACCCCGGCCGTGATTCAGCGCAACGTGCTCGAGAACCCCAGCTGGTACACGGCCTACACGCCGTACCAGCCCGAGATCTCGCAGGGGCGCCTCGAGGCCCTGCTCAACTTCCAGCAGGCGGTCTGCGATCTGACGGGCCTCGATATCGCCAACGCGTCGATGCTCGACGAGTCGACCGCCGTGGTCGAGGCGATGCTGCTCGCGCGCCGGGCCTCGAAGTCGAAGTCGTCGCGCTTCCTCGTCGACGCCGACGCATTCCCGCAGACGCATGCGCTGCTCGAGGGCCGTGCGGCGGCGGTCGGCATCGAGCTCGACGTGGTTCCCCTCTCCGAAGCCGATGCCGCCGAGCTCGGCGAGTTCTTCGGGGTTTTCGTGCAGTACCCGGGCGCCTCGGGGAAGGTGTGGAACCCGGCATCCGTCTTCGCGGCCGCGCACGAGCAGGGCGCGCTCGCGATCGCCGCGGCCGACCTGCTCGCCGTCGCCATCATCACCCCGCCGGGCGAGCTCGGCGCGGACATCGCGGTCGGCTCATCGCAGCGCTTCGGCGTGCCGATGGGCTTCGGAGGCCCGCACGCGGGCTACATGGCGGTGCGCACCGGCCTCGAGCGCCAGCTGCCGGGGCGCCTCGTCGGGGTCAGCCAGGACTCCTTCGGGAAGCCCGCCTACCGCCTCACGCTGCAGACGCGCGAGCAGCACATCCGTCGCGAGAAGGCGACGTCGAACATCTGCACCGCGCAGGTGCTGCTGGCCGTGATGGCGTCGATGTACGCCGTGTACCACGGGCCGCGCGGCATCCGCGCGATCGCGACCCAGGTGCACGAGACGGCCAGGTCGTTCGCGGAGGAGCTGTCGTCGCACGGTGCGGATGTCACGTCGGCGCAGTTCTTCGACACCGTCCAGGTCGCCGTCGAGGATGCCGACGCCACGGTCAAGGCGGCGCACGACCGCGGCGTGCTGCTGTGGAAGGTCGATGAGGCGACCGTGTCATTCAGCGTCGACGAGGCCGTCGCCGAGGACCCCGAGCCCGTGCTCGCGGTGCTGCGCGAGGTGCTGGCACCGGGAGACGGTCGGCGCACGGACTTCGGGATGGCAGGTCCGGCGATCCCCGACGACCTCGCGCGGGAATCCGCGTACCTCACGCATCCGGTCTTCAACTCGTACCACTCCGAGACCGCGATGATGCGCTACCTCAAGCAGCTCGCCGACCGCGATTACGCGCTCGACCGCGGCATGATCCCGCTCGGCTCGTGCACGATGAAGCTCAATGCGGCGACCGAGATGGCAGCCGTGACCTGGCCGGAGTTCGCGAACGTGCACCCGTTCGCGCCGGCATCCGATGTCGCGGGCTACCTCGAGCTGATCGGCGACCTCGAGGGGTGGCTCGCCGAGCTCACGGGCTACGACACCGTCTCGCTGCAGCCGAACGCGGGCAGCCAGGGCGAGCTCGCGGGTCTGCTCGCGATCCGCGGCTACCACCGTTCGCGCGGCGACGACCAGCGCACGATCTGCCTCATCCCGCAGTCGGCACACGGCACGAACGCCGCCTCTGCCGTGCTCGCCGGCCTGCGCGTCGTCGTCGTGGCGACCGACGCGAACGGAAACGTCGACCTCGCCGACCTGCGGGCGAAGATCGAGGCCAACCGCGACGAGCTCGCGGCGCTGATGATCACCTACCCGTCGACCCACGGCGTGTACGAGCATGACGTCGTCGCGATCACGGATGCCGTGCACGAGGCCGGCGGTCAGGTGTACGTCGACGGCGCGAACCTCAACGCCCTGCTCGGCTACGCGCAGTTCGGGCGCTTCGGCGGCGACGTCTCGCACCTCAACCTGCACAAGACGTTCTGCATCCCGCACGGCGGCGGCGGTCCGGGCGTCGGCCCGGTCGCGGCGAAGGCACACCTCGCGCCGTTCCTCCCTGGGCATCCGCTCGCGCAGTCGAACGAGCACGTCGGGCTCGAGCACGGCGGGGCGCCGGTGTCGGCGGCGCCGTTCGGCTCGCCCAGCATCCTGCCGATCTCGTGGGCGTACGTGCGCATGATGGGCCTTGACGGCCTCACGCGGGCGACGGGGGCGGCCGTGCTCGCGGCGAACTACGTCGCGGCGCGGCTACGCGAGCACTACCCGGTGCTGTATGCCGGCGAGGGCGGGCTCGTCGCGCACGAGTGCATCCTCGATGTGCGCACGCTCTCGGCCGAGACCGGCGTGACCGTCGACGACGTGGCCAAGCGGCTCGTCGACTACGGATTCCACGCGCCGACCATGTCGTTCCCGGTCGCCGGCACGCTGATGGTCGAGCCGACCGAGTCGGAGGACCTCGCCGAGCTCGACCGGTTCTGCGCGGCGATGATCGCCATCGAGCACGAGGCGCGGCAACTCGCCGATGAGGCGTGGCCCGCCGACGACAACCCCCTGCGCGGGGCGCCGCACACGGCGGAATCCGTCATCACGGGGGAGTGGACGCACCCGTACTCGCGCGAGCTCGCGGTCTACCCGGCGGGGCCCGCCCAAGCGCGCACGAAGTACTGGCCGCCGGTCGGCCGCATCGACCAGGCATGGGGCGACAGGAACCTGTTCTGCGCCTGCCCGCCGGTGGAGGCGTTCGCGTAGGGGCGCTCACCGCACGAACTCGTTCCCGTTCCGGACGTGCGCGCCCGCTGCCGCGGGCGCGCACGTCCGGAACGGGAACTACTTGGGGCGTCGCGGTGCCCGCGGCACCCCGTGCTGGTTCGCCAGAGCGCGCAGCAGCACGGGCCGGCGCAGCTCGGGCATACCCCAGCGCATGAAGTCGGAGCCGTCGAGGGCCCGGAGCGCATCTTCTCGACGCTTCTCTTTGACGACGGCCTGCCCCGAACTCATCCCACTCAGGTACTCCTCTTTGAGGTATTTCCCGAGGCCGTCGAACTCGCCGATGAGCGGTCTGCCACTGCGGCTGCGCTTCCATTTGAAGTCGCTGTCGTAGAAGCGGCCGTCAGGCAGGCGGTGGCGGACCTGGAGCTCGGGCACCTCGAACCCGAGCTCGCTGAACAGGACTCTGCTGCCGGACTCACCGGGGGAGCCCGACCGCGCATCGGCGAAGTCGATCAGTTCGAACGCCCGCGTCCGGCCCCACCGGCCCTGCGCATCGACCAGTGCTCGCACCTCGTCTTTCGTCACAGCCTGGGCCGGAACGGCCCGCGGCCCGAGCGCGTGGTCGAGCGCGACGACAGTCGACATCGCGTCCCCGTCGCGCGCGAGATCGGCGATCGTCCGCGCCACATTCGTGACGTAGAACCCCTCCCACTCGAGGAGGTCGTCTGCGTCGAACTCCGAGCGGTGAACGACGACGCCACGCTTGCTGCGTCGCGCGCTCGTTACCGGCTCGAGGATGTCGACCGCACTGGGCCACAGGTCGAGGGTGGGAAGCCCGAGGATCGCCAGCGCCGTGACATGCGAGAACACCACGTCCCGCCGACGCGTCTCGCCCACGGCCACCGCACGGTCGAGGTAGCGCTGTCGAGCCTCGTGCGGTCGCTGATCCCACGGGAGCGAGCCCAGCGGCTCGAGCTTCGGCTGCATGACGCCTCGGCGGAGCCGGGAGATCTCGCCGGTTTCGACCTTGCGCCGCAGAGCGCGGGCATCTGCGTCGGCCCAGGTCGCGCGCGACGTGAGGAGGAGACGGGACTGCTGTGAGCTGTTCACGCGAGACTTCCTAGCGCCTCGCGGGGCGCGCCCGTGGGGGCATCCCCTCGTAATCGTGGACAACTGCGCGTTCGCCGCCGGCTGTGGAAAACGGTCGCGTTCGGAACTCGTTCCCATTCCGGACACGGGTTGCCGCGGCCGCGGGCGCAACCGTCCGGAACGGGAACGAGTTGCGGGGCGGCGCGGCGCCGGGGCGCGGGGGCAGCGCAGCGCCCGGGCGGGTCAGCTGAAGACGCCAGGCCACCACGCGACGGCCAGGGGGTAGCCCACGAAAGACACGATGTCGAGGATCGCGTGGGCCACCACCAGCGGCGCCGTGCGACCCCAGCGCGAGTACACCCACCCGAAGACGACGCCCATGACCGCGTTGCCGAAGAACGGCCCGATGCCCTGGTAGAGGTGGTACGAGCCGCGCAGCACCGCCGAGGCGATGATCGTCGGCCACGTCCCCCACTGGAGCTCGCGCAGCCGAGTGAAGAGGTAGCCCACCACGATCACCTCCTCCTGCAATGCGGCGCGCACGGCGGACAGCACCAAAACGGGGATCGTCCACCAGTGCGTATCGAGCGGCGACGCCTGCACCTCGACCGTGATGCCGGCGAGCCGGCCGAGTGCGTAGAAGCCGAGGCCGGGCAGCCCGATGCAGGCGGCGAGCAGCAGCCCGCCGCCGAGATCGCGCCCAGGCCGCTGCCGGGTGAGACCGATGCGCTCGAAAGCGCTGCGCCCGGGCTCCCACAGCAGATACAGGGCGAGCGCAACGGGGAAGAGGTCGAAGAAGACCCCCAGAAGTTGGTACGTGAGGTCGAGCCACGGCACCGAGGATTGCGCCGCGTTGAGCGCCGTCGACTGCTCGGCGAGGGGCTTTCCCGACGAAAGGTCAGCTAGCAGGGCGACAATCGAATACACAGCGGATGCCCCGAGCGACAGCCCGAGGACAATGGCCAACTCGAACCCGAGCCGCTGTTTTGACCGAGAGATGCTCACGCTGCTCGCGCTTTCGTGGTGGGCGTTACGCGCGTGTAACGGTTCTTGCCCTGGTTTGGCCGCAGGCGCAAAGGATGCATATCTTGCTTTCTGTTAAGAGTGCTGCCGGGGTCCACAAACGCCCTTGCACGCGCCTGCACCATTCCTACAGGAGGAAAATTGAAGATCAAGCGAATCGGAGTGGGGCTCGCCGCCGTTGCCGCAGCGACCGCTCTGACGCTGACCGGTTGCTCCGGCTCGGGTTCCGGCGGAAGCGACAACAGCAGCAGTGCGAAGGCCGACCCGTCGGCAATCATCACCACCAACGGCAATGAGCCGCAGAACCCGCTGATCCCCGGCAACACCACCGAGGTCGGCGGCGGCAAGATCGTCACCTCGATCTTCGAGGGTCTCGTGAGCTACAAGGCCGACGGCAGCACCCAGAACGAGGTCGCGAAGTCGATCACGTCGAGCGACAACAAGGTCTGGGACATCAAGCTCAACGACGGGTGGAAGTTCACCAACGGCGAGCCAGTCACCTCGGACTCGTTCATCGACGCGTGGAACCTGACCGCCAACTCGGCCAACGCCTACGGCGGCAGCTACTTCCTCGACAACATCGAGGGCTTCTCGTACGACAAGCCCGTCACCGCTCTGCCGGGCCTGAAGAAGGTCTCCGACACCGAGTTCACCGTCACCCTGAGCTCGCCGCTGGCTGCGTGGCCGCTGCGTCTCGGCTACTCGGCGTTCTACCCGATGCCGAAGGCCGCCTTCTCGGACCTCAAGGCCTACGGTGAGAACCCGATCGGCGACGGCCCGTACAAGGTGAAGAGCTGGACCCACAACCAGCAGATCGAGCTCGTCACCAACAAGGACTACAAGGGTCACCGCAAGCCGGTGAACGGCGGTCTGACGATCAAGTTCTACACCTCGCAGGACACCGCCTACGCCGACGCCCAGTCCAACGACCTCGACGTGCTCGACGCCGTTCCGGACAGCGCGTTCCAGACCTTCGAGTCCGACTTCAAGGGCCGCGAGGTGAACCAGCCGGCTGCGATCTTCCAGTCGATCACCATCCCGGGCTACCTGAAGCACTTCGGTGAGGACAAGGAAGGCCAGCTGCGCCGCGCCGCGATCTCCGAGGCGATCAACCGCCCGCAGATCACGAAGGTCATCTTCAACGGCACGCGCACCCCGGCCTCCGACTTCACCAGCCCCGTCATCGACGGCTGGTCGAAGAGCATCGAGGGCTCCGACGTTCTGAAGTACAACGCTGACGACGCCAAGAAGCTGTGGAAGGAGGCCGACGCGATCTCCAAGTTCACCGGCACCTTCACCATCTCGTACAACGCCGACGGCGGCCACCAGGCCTGGGTCGACGCGGTCGCGAACAGCCTCAAGAACACCCTCGGCATCGACGCAGAGGGCAAGTCGTACCCCGACTTCGCCTCGCTGCTGAAGGACGAGGACGCCAACAAGATGACCGGTGCCTTCCGCTCCGGCTGGCAGGCGGACTACCCGGGTCTCGACGACTTCCTGACCCCGCTGTACCAGACCGGTGCCGGCTCGAACTACGGCCGCTACTCCAGCAAGCAGGTCGACGACCTGTTCAAGCAGGCCGCTCAGGCCTCGAGCGAGGCGGACGCGAACAAGCTCTACCAGCAGGCGCAGGAGATCCTGTTCAAGGACCTCCCCGCGATCCCGCTGTGGTACTCCAACGAGGTCGGCGTCTGGTCGAGCAGCGTCTCCGACGTGCAGTTCGGCTGGGACTCGGTGCCGCTCTACTACGCCATCAAGAAGGCCAGCTGACCAGCTGAACCAGGGCACTCAGGCCCTTCAAATGAAAACAGCGGCTAGCCTGTAGACAGGTAAATCCGTAAACGATGTGGCGCTCGGGGGAATCCCTCGGGCGCCACATCCTTGACGAACGATGAGACTCATGACTTCGAAGCCCGCTTCACGAAAGCCGGTGCTCGCCTGATGTGGTGGTATTTCCTTCGACGGGTCCTGCAGATGATCCCCGTGTTCTTCGGGGCGACCCTTCTGATCTACTTCATGGTGTTCGCGCTGCCCGGTGACCCGATCCGTGCTCTCTTCGGAGACCACCCGCCGGCCCAGTCCGTCATCGATACGCTGCGGCACCGGTACCACCTCGACCAGCCGTTCATCGTGCAGTACTGGTACTACATCACCGGCCTGCTGCGCGGGGACTTCGGCACCACCTACTCCGGTCAGCGCGTCATCGACGTGATGAAGCAGGCCTTCCCGATCACGGCCCGCCTCGCGGTCCTCGCGCTCGTCTTCGAGGCCGTCGCCGGCATCGTCGTCGGCCTGATCTCCGGGCTGCGCAAGGGCAAGATCTTCGACGGCGTCGCGCTCGTCGTGAGCCTGATCCTGATCTCGGTGCCGGTGCTGGTCACGGGCTTCGTGCTGCAGTTCCTGCTCGGTGTGAAGTGGCACGTCATCAACCCGTCGGTGAGCCCCGGGGCGCCGACGCAGCAGCTCATCCTGCCCGCGATCGTGCTTGCGACGGTCTCGTTCGCCTACATCGTGCGACTGACCCGCGCCAGCGTCTCCGAGAACATGAGCGCCGACTTCGTGCGCACCGCCACGGCGAAGGGGCTCACCCGCACCCGTGTCGTCACCGTGCACATCCTGCGCAACTCCCTCATCCCGGTGATCACCTACCTCGGTGTCGACATCGGAAACCTCATGGTCGGCGCGATCGTGACAGAGGGAATCTTCAACATCCACGGCGTCGGCGGCACCGTCTATCAGGCCGTCACGCGAGGCGAGGGGCCGACCGTCGTGTCGTTCGTCGCGGTGATGGTCCTGATCTTCATGGCCGCGAACCTGCTCGTCGACCTCCTGTACGCCGTGCTCGATCCGAGGATCCGCTATGCCAAGTAACGACATGACGGCGACCCACTACGTCGCCCCGCTCGATGAGACGCCGCTCGTCGCGGTCGACCGGGTCGACGAGAGCGCCAAGACCCGCAGTGCCTGGACCGATGCATGGGATTCCCTGCGCACGAGCCCGATGTTCTGGATCTCCGCAGTGCTGATCGTGCTGATCCTGCTCGTGGCGATCGTGCCGCAGCTGTTCACGCACACCTCGCCGACGCTCGGCTGCGACCTCGACTTCAGCAACGCGTCGCCTCGGGCCGGGCATCCGCTCGGCTTCACCCGCCAGGGCTGCGACGTGTACGCGCGCGTCATCTACGGCACCCGCGCGTCGCTCACCGTCGGCATCCTCGCGACCGTGATCTTCGCCCTGGTGGGCCTGATCATCGGCGCGGTCGCCGGCTACTACGGCGGCTGGCTCGACGCCGTGGTCTCGCGCCTCGGCGACATCTTCTTCTCCGTTCCCTCGGTGCTCGGCGCGATCGTGCTCATGTCGGTGCTGCCGTTCCGCAACGCGACGACGGTGGCGCTGGTGCTCGCCGTGTTCACGTGGCCGCAGGCCGCCCGAATCGTGCGCGGCGCCGTCGTGCTCGCGAAGAACTCCGACTACGTGCTCAGCGCGAAGGCGCTCGGCGTCTCGCGCTTCAAGATCCTGCTGCGGCACGTCGTGCCGAACTCGATCGCCCCGCTGATCGTGCTGGCGACCGTGTCGCTCGGCTCGTTCATCGTGGCCGAGGCGACGCTGTCCTTCCTCGGCATCGGCCTGCCGCCGAGCGTGATGTCGTGGGGTAACGACATCAGCCAGGCGCAGGCGTCGATCCGCACGGCGCCGATGTCCCTGTTCTACCCGGCCGTCGCCCTGTCGATCACCGTCCTCGCATTCCTCATGCTGGGCGACGTGGTCCGCGACGCGCTCGACCCGAAGGCGAGGGCCAACCGATGAGCACCACCACCGCCCCAACGCAAGACGGCCTGCTCTTCGAGGGCGCCGCGCTCGCCCCGGGTGAGCCGCTGCTCGAGATCGACGACCTGCGGGTCTCGTTCCGCACCCAGAGCGGCGGCGACTTCGAGGCCGTGCGCGGCGTCAGCTTCACCGTGAACCAGGGTGAGACCGTAGCGATCGTCGGCGAGTCGGGCTCGGGCAAGTCGACCACGGCGACCGCCGTCATCGACCTGCTCGCCGGCAACGGCAAGGTCACCGGCGGCTCGGCCAAGATGCTCGGCGTCGACCTGACCAAGCTCAGCGACAAGCAGATGCAGTCCGTGCGCGGGCGCGTCATCGGCTATGTCCCGCAGGACCCGATGTCGAACCTGAACCCCGTGTGGAGCGTGGGATTCCAGGTCGAAGAGGCCATCAAGGCGAACAACCCGAAGCTCTCGCGCGGCGACGTCAAGAAGCGCGCGATCGAGGTGCTGAAGGAGGCCGGCCTCGGCGACGCCGACAAGCGCATGAAGCAGTACCCGCATCAGTTCTCTGGCGGCATGCGCCAGCGCGTGCTGATCGGCATCGGCCTCTCGTCGCGCCCGCGCCTGCTGGTCGCCGACGAGCCGACGTCGGCCCTCGACGTGACGGTGCAGCGGGTCATCCTCGACCACCTGCAGACGCTCACCCGCGACTACGGCACGTCGGTGCTGCTCATTACGCACGATCTCGGCCTCGCCGCAGAGCGCGCCGAGAAGCTCGTCGTGATGTACCGCGGCCAGGTCGTCGAGGCGGGCCCGTCGAAGGAGATCCTGGCCGACCCGCGCCACCCGTACACGCAGCGCCTGGTCGCCGCGGCGCCGAGCCTCGCCTCCCGCCGCATCCAGTCGCAGAAGTCGCCGTCGCACGTCGACACGAGCGTGCGCGTGGCAGAGGGCGCGCAGACCGCCGCCATCGACCAGATCGAGCTCGCCGCCGAGCGCCGCGAGGCGCAGGCAGCCGATGCGAAGCCGCTGATCACGTTCGAGAACGTGACGAAGGTCTACAAGATCCGCCAGGGCGGCTTCACGAGCATCGACCTCAAGGCGGTCGACGACATCTCGTTCAGCATTCCGAAGGGCACCACCACGGCGCTCGTGGGCGAGTCCGGCTCGGGCAAGTCGACGGCGTCGAAGCTGCTGCTGAACCTCGAGCCCGTCACGAGCGGCACGATCACGGTCGACGGGCAGGATGTCTCGAAGCTGCGCGGCAAGGAGCTCCTGCGCTTCCGCCGCCGCGTGCAGCCGGTCTTCCAGGACCCGTACGGGTCGCTGAACCCGATGCACAACATCGAGAGCATCATCGCCGAGCCGCTGCTCACCCATGGCATCGGCAACAGCCGTGAGCGCGCCCGCGCGGTGCGCGAGCTGCTCGAGCAGGTCGCTCTGCCGCAGTCGACGGCAGGCCGCTACCCGAACGAGCTCTCGGGCGGTCAGCGCCAGCGCATCGCCGTCGCCCGGGCGCTCGCGCTCAAGCCCGACATCATCGTGCTCGACGAGGCCGTCTCGGCCCTCGACGTGCTGGTGCAGGGCCAGATCCTGAACCTGCTCACCGATCTGCAGGCCGAGCTCGGGCTGACCTACCTCTTCGTCACCCATGACCTCGCCGTCGTGCGCCTCGTCGCCGACAACGTGTGCGTCATGGAGAAGGGGCGGCTCGTCGAGACCGGAACGACCGACGAGATCTTCGACGCGCCGCGCGAGGACTACACGCGTCGCCTGCTCGACGCGATTCCCGGCGCCGGCTTCGAGTTCGGGGCCTGAGCGCCGGTGATCCGAGACGACAAGGGGGCGAATCGGCGCGTCATCCGCGCGGGTTCGCCCCTCGTCACGTTCTGGCTCGTCGTCGTGTGCGTGGTGTTCCTGCTGGGGGATGCCGCGCTGCGGCGCGACGGGGCCGTGTTCGGCATCTCCGTCGCCCCGTGCCTGCTGGCGGTCTGGGGCGCCTGGGTGCTGTTCCTGCGCCCCTGCGTCGTGCTGACGCCCGATTCCATCACGGCCCGCAATATCGGCCGCGTCGTCGAGATGCCGTGGGGGCAGGTCGAGGATGCCAGGCTGCGCTTCGGACTCGTCGTCGACCTCGTC
>NZ_JBLRDT010000082.1:0-11472 GCF_057512245.1 Gryllotalpicola sp. CP2-P1 | reverse complement strand
GCCGACGCGCCCGCGAACCCATATCGCGCGAGCGGGTTCCTGTGGCGCATCCACCTCGTCTCTGTGCTGCTCGTCGTGCCGCAGTTCACCCTGTCGATCTTCGGGCTGGTGTGGCTCATCACGCAGCTGCACTGGAGCGCGACCGCCGCCGGCGTCGTCATCGGCCTCTCGCAGTTCGTCGGAGCCATCGGCCGCATCGTGATCGGCTCGTGGTCGGACAGGGTGGGCTCGCGCACCCGCGTGCTGCGCTGGGTGGCGATCTCGGGGGTCGTGGTGATGGCTGCCCTGGCGGCGACGGGCACCGTGGAGTGGTCGGCCGCGGCTGCGGTCGTGCTGATCGTGGCGACGACCGTGAGCGTCGCCGACAACGGACTCTCGTTCACCTCGGTCGCCGAGGCGGCCGGCCCCGCGTGGTCGGGCCGCGCCCTCGGGCTGCAGAACACGGGGCAGTTCCTCGCCGCGTCGGCCGTCGGGCCCGGCATCGGGGCGCTCATCACCGCCGTCGGCTATCCGCTCGCGTTCGCGCTGGTCGCGGTCGCGCCCCTGCTGTCGATCCCGCTGGTGCCGCGGCGCGACCGGCACTGGGGCTGAGCGGGGCGACAGACTCCGGTCGCGCTGCTCGGATCCTCTCGACGCTGCCCGGATCCGAGCAGCGTGAAGCGGATCCGAGCAGCGCAAGGGAGGCGCGGCGGGCGCGGCGGCGGGGCGAGCGGATGCCTCAGGAGTCGCGGCTCATGAGGCCGGCCGGCCACAGCATCCGCTCGGCGTAGCTGTGGTCGCGCTCGAGCATGCAATCGCAGGCCGCGAACAGCACCTCGCCGGTGCGCGCGTGGCGGAAGGTCTCGGCGTGCCACGGGGCGGTCAGGTGCAGCGCCCTGCGGTCGTTCTCGGCGACGGCGCGAGATGCGGTGTCGGCATCGGGCCGGTTCGCGGGCTCCGTCGACGCCGGCATGAGGGGGAGTGCCTCGAGCGGCACGCTCAGAATGCTCATGCCCTTTACGACCCCGGCTCGGGCGAATCGTGACGCGGCGCCATCGAACCGTGCGGCCTGACGGATCTGTGGGCAGTCCGCTCGGCTTGCACATGCTCGCAAGAACTTGCACAGTTCTTGCATGTCGAAGAGGCTCGCGGAGGTCGCGAAGAAGGTCGGTGTCTCCGAGGCCACGGTCAGCCGTGTGCTGAACGGGAAGCCCGGAGTGAGCGAGGCCACCAGGCAGCAGGTGCTCACAGCGCTCGATGTGCTCGGCTATGAGCGGCCGACGAAGCTGCGGGGTCAGCGCGCCCGCCTCGTCGGGCTGGTGCTGCCCGAGCTGCAGAACCCGATCTTCCCGGCCTTCGCCGACATCATGGGCGGCGCGCTCGCCCAGAACGGCTACACCCCGGTCCTGTGCACCCAGACAGCGGGCGGCGTGAGCGAGGCGGACTACGTCGACCTGCTGCTGCAGCAGCAGGTCTCTGGCGTCGTGTTCGCGGGTGGCCTCTATACCCAGGCCGCCGCCAGTCATGCGCACTACGACAAGCTGCGCGAAGTGGCACTGCCGACGGTGCTCGTGTCTGCGCCGGTCGACGGGCTCGGCTTCCCGACCGTCTCGTGCGACGACTGGGCGGCGACCGATATGGCGGTCAACCACCTCGTCCAGCTCGGCCACACGCGCATCGGCTTCGCGTTCGGGCCGAGCGACCACATGCCGTCGCGGCGCAAGGCGGAGGCCGCGCGGCGGGCGATGGCGGATGCCGGGCTCGAGTTGGCCGACGACTTCATGATCCGGTCGCTGTACTCGGTGGAGGCAGGGCAGGCGGCTGGCGCGCGGCTCATCCGCTCCGGAGCGACCGCCGTCGTGTGCGCGAGCGACCCGATCGCGCTCGGCGTGATTCGGGCGGCGCGCAAGGCCGGGATGTCGGTTCCGCGCGACCTGTCGGTCATCGGCTACGACGACTCGGCGCTCATGGGCAGCGTCGAGCCGCCGCTCACGACCGTGCGCCAGCCGATCGACCTGATGGGGCGCATGGCGCTCGAGCTGCTGCTCGGCCAGATGAAGGGCGTCGAGAGCGACGTCGACGAGTTCCTGTTCGAGCCGGAGCTCGTGGTGCGGTCGTCGACGGGACCCGCGCCGAAGGCGGCGCGGAAGGCATCCGCCGTGCGGTAAGCGGCGCAAGACGCACGCAAGCGTGCGCCAAAAAGTTACGTTCTTGCATCATCTTGTCACGTTCTCTACGTTGAGATCCGTGAACGAGCAGAGCAGCCCGCTCGCGCAGACCCTTGCGCCGGCGCCCCTGTCGCTGGACCCCGACTGGTGGCGCAGCGCAGTCATCTACCAGATCTATCCGCGCAGCTTCGCGGACGGCAACGGCGACGGCATCGGCGATCTCGCCGGTGTGCGGGCCCACCTCGACTACCTGCAGCGCCTCGGCATCGACGCGATCTGGTTCACCCCGTGGTACGACTCGCCGCTCGCCGATGGCGGCTACGACGTGGCGGACTACCGGCGCATCCACCCCGCCTTCGGCACGCTCGAACAGGCCGAGCAGCTCATCGCGGAAGCGCTCGAGCGCGGCATCCGCACCATCATCGACGTCGTTCCCAATCACATCTCGGCCCAGCACGAATGGTTCCGGGCCGCGCTCGCCGCGCCCCCCGGAAGCCCCGAGCGCGCCCGCTTCTGGTTCCACCCGGGGAAGGGCGAGCACGGCGACGAGCCGCCGACGCACTGGCCGAACAACTTCGCGGGCGACACGTGGACGCGCACGACGAACCCCGACGGCACTCCCGGCGAGTGGTACCTGCACCTCTTCACCCCCGAGCAGCCCGATGTGAACTGGTCGAACCCCGACGTGCCGCAGGAGTTCCTCGACGTGCTCGCATTCTGGTTCGACCGCGGCGTCGGCGGCATCCGCATCGACTCGGCCGCGCTGCTCATCAAGGACCCCGCGCTGCCCGAGGTCCCGGAGAATCCGGGGCCAGGCGAGCACCCGAACACGGATCGCGACGAGCTGCACGACGTGTACCGCTCGTGGCGGGAGCTCGCCGACTCGTACCCCGGAACGCGCGTGCTCGTCGGTGAGATCTGGCTGCCGGACATCGATCGGTTCACCAAGTACCTGCGCCCGGACGAGATGCACACGGCGTTCAACTTCGACTTCATGGCGCGCCCGTGGGACGCCGCCGAGCTGCGCGCCTCGATCGACCAGACTCTGAGCGCGCACGCCCCCGTGGGCGCGCCCTCGACCTGGGTGCTCTCGAACCACGACGTGACGCGCCCCGTGACGCGGTACGGCCGCGAGGACACGTCGTTCGCCTTCGTGAAGAAACGCTTCGGCACCCCGGTCGACCTCGAGCTCGGGCTGCGGCGGGCGCGCCGCCGCGCTGCTCACCGCCGCGCTGCCCGGGTCGCTGTACATCTACCAGGGCGACGAACTTGGCCTGCCCGAGGTCGAGGACCTGCCGCTCGACCGGCTCGAGGACCCGATGCACTTCCGGTCGGGCGGCGTCGACCCCGGGCGTGACGGATGCCGCGTGCCGTTGCCCTGGGCAGGTGACTGCGCCCCGTTCGGCTTCGGTCCAGAGGGCTCTGCAGAGCCCTGGCTGCCGCAGCCGGCCAGCTGGGCGTCGCTCACCGTGGCCGCGCAGGAGCGCGACCCGGGCTCGATGCTGAACCTGTATCGCGCGGCGCTCGCGCTGCGGCGCCGCGACGCCGATCTCCGCGCGGGCACATTCGCCTGGGTCGACGGGCAGCCGGGCGGTGCGCTCGCCTTCCGCAGGGGCGGGGGATTCCTCAACGTCACCAATCTGAGCAGGCATCCGCTCGCCCTGCCCCCGCACGACGAGGTGCTGCTCACCAGCAGTCCGCTCGTGGGCGGGAAGCTGCCCCCCGACTCCACCACCTGGCTGCGCATCGCCGGCCGCTCCCTGTAATCACCGCAGAACACCTGCACTCACCACAGAACAAAGGAAATGACAATGAAGTCACGGAAGGCCATCGCGGCGCTCGCGATCGCCGCCGTCGGCGTCGGCCTGCTCGCGGGCTGCTCGTCGTCGGACAGCGCGGGCGCCAAGAACGGGAAGGTCTATCTCACCGTCGCACCGGTGCTGCCCGGCGCGACCGCTGACGCCCTCAAGGCGCTCGGCGACCGCGTCAAGGAATTCGAGAAGGCGAACCCGAACATCATCGTGAAGCCGATCGAGTACCAGTGGACCGGCACCACGTTCGCGGCAGAGCTCGCGGGCGGCACCCTGCCCGACGTGTTCAATGTGCCATTCACCGACTCGAAGACGCTCGCGAACAACGGGCAGCTCGCCGACATCACGGCTGAGTTCAAGAAGACGTCGACAGCCGACAAGTGGAACAAGAACGTGCTCGATGTCGCCACCGGCAAGGACGGCAAGATCTACGGCATTCCCTGGGGGCCGTACGCAATGGCGCTGTCGTACAACCGCGAGATCTTCACGAAGGCGGGCCTCGACCCCGACAAGCCGCCGACGACGCTCGATGAGATCGAGGCCGACGCGAAGGCCATCGCCGAGAAGGTGCCGGGGACCGCGGGATACATGCAGATGACCTCGGGCAACACCGGCGGCTGGGAGCTCGCCACCCTGACCAACTCGCTCGGCGGGCGGCTCGAGACGGTCGGCAGCGACGGCAAGGTGACCGTCACGACCGACAACGACGAGACCAAGCAGGCGCTCGCGTGGCTGCAGAAGCTGCGCTGGGACGACAACGCCATGGGCAGCAACTTCCTGTTCGACTGGGCGGGCATCAACCAGGCGTTCGCGTCGGGGCAGGTCGCTATGTACATGAGCGGCTCCGACGTCATCGGCTCGCTCATGCAGGCCAACGGCTTCGACCAGACGAAGTACGGGGTGACCACCTTCCCGCTGGCGGACAGCCCCGACGCGGGCATCCTCTCTGGCGGGAATGTCGACGTCGTCAACGTCAAGGACTCGCCCGCGCAGATCGCGGCGGCCGTGAAGTGGATCGACTTCTACCGCACGCAGCCGACCGTCGACAAGGCGGCGGCGGTGAAGAACGCGCAGACGCTGAAGGCGGGCAAGCAGGCGGTCAACGCGCCGACCCTGCCCGTGTTCGACAAGTCCACCTGGCAGCAGAACCAGCAGTGGATCGAGCCGTACGCCAACATCCCTGCGGCGAACATCAAGCCGTTCACCGACGGCATCTTCGACCAGCAGATCGTGCCGGAGCCCTCCGCGCACACGCAGGACCTCTACGGGGCGCTCGACAGCGTCGTGCAGGCTGTGCTCACGAAGAAGAGCGTCGACGTCGACGCCCAGCTGAAGGCCGTGGACAAGAAGATCCAGGCCCTCGTCGATGCTGACCAGGGCTGAGGCGGCCGAGCAGGCGACCGGGCTCGGTGGGGCGGCGGTGCGCCGCCCCACCGAGCGGGTCCGCCCCCGCCGCACCCCGATCACCTGGGTGCGGCGCGGCGGGCTGTCGAAGCTCGTCTTCACGCTTCCCCTGCTCGTCGTCTTCGGGGTCTTCTCGTGGTGGCCCATCGTGCGGGCCGTCGCCATGAGCTTCCAACACACGAACCTGGTCACCGCGCCGGTGTTCGTCGGCTGGCAGAACTTCGCCTACGTCTTCCATGACCCGACCTTCTGGGTCGCGGTGCGCAACACGGGCTGGTTCGCTCTGCTCGCGCTCGTCTTCGGCTACCCCCTGCCGCTCGTGGTCGCCGTGATCATGAGCGAGGTGCGCCGGCTCAAGGGGCTGTACAGCGTGCTCGCCTATCTGCCGGTGGTGATGCCGCCGGTCGTCTCGGTGCTGCTGTGGAAGTTCTTCTACGATGCGCGCGCCGAGGGCGTGTTCAACACGATCCTCGGCTGGGTGGGGATCTCGCCCCAGCCCTGGATCCAGAGCACGGTGGCCGCCATGCCGTCGCTCGTGCTGCAGGCGACCTGGGCCGCGGCCGGCGGCACCATCGTGATCTACCTCGCGGCACTCACGAGCGTCGCGCCCGAGCTGTACGACGCGGCCGAGGTCGACGGCGCCGGCATCTGGGGGAAGATCTGGCACGTCACGCTGCCGCAGCTGCGCGGCATCCTGTTCATCACGCTGATCCTGCAGATCATCGGCACCGCGCAGGTGTTCCTGCAGCCGTTCCTGTTCACGGGCGGCGGTCCGGTCGACTCGACGACCACGATCCTGCTGCTCGTGTACCGCTACGCCTTCACCAACAGTCTCGGCGGGAACTACGGCGCCGCGACCGCGCTCAGCCTGATGCTCGCGGTGTTCCTGGCCCTGATGTCGATCCTGTATTTCCGTCTGACCAAGCGCTGGAGCGACACATGAGCGACCGCACGATCATCTCGTCCGCCGACTGGAAGCGCCCCGGCGTGAGGATTCCGACGACGGTGCTGCACGTCGTGCTGCTTCTGCTGTTGATCGCGGTCGGCTTGCTGCCGCTGCTCTGGCTCGCGAAGTCGGCGATCACGCCGACGCAGGACACCCTGCAGCATCCAATGTCGCTGTTTCCGAACGGCTTCGCCTGGTCGAACCTCGCGCACGCGTGGAACGACGTGCACATCGGCAGCTACTTCGTGAACACGATCTGGGTGACCCTCGGCGAGTGGGTCGTGCAGCTGGTCGTCGCGACTACGGGTGGCTTCGCGCTCGCCGTGCTCAAGCCGGCCTATGCCAAGGTCGTCTCTGGACTCGTGCTCGCGACGCTGTTCGTGCCGGCCGTCGTGCTGCTCGTGCCGCTCTACCTGACGATCCTGCACCCGCCGGTCATCGGCACTTCGCTGCTCAACACCTACTGGGCGGTGTGGCTGCCCGCGGGGGCATCCGCCTTCAACGTGCTGCTCGTCATGCGGTTCTTCCAGGGGCTGCCGACCGAGGTGTTCGAGGCGGCAGAGACCGACGGCGCCGGTCCGTTCCGGCTGTTCTGGTCGATCGTGCTGCCGATGTCGCGGCCGATCCTCGGCGTCGTGTCGGTGTTCGCGATCTCGGCGGCCTGGGCCGACTTCCTGTGGCCGATGCTCGTGCTGCCGAATCAGCAGATCCAGCCGCTGTCGGTGCGCCTGCCCGCGATCGCGTCGCAGACCGACCTCGGGGTCTACCTCGCGGCGCTCGCGATCGCCTCGCTCATTCCGGTCGTGATCTTCCTCTGCTTCCAGCGCACCTTCCTGCGCGGCGGCGGGCTCGGAGGCGCGGTGAAGGGCTGAGGGGCACGCGAGCGGGGCAGAGCGGATGCCCATCGTGAGGCACGATGGAAGGGTGGCACTGTTCCGGAAGAAGCGACGGGATCTCGGGCGGTTCGTTCCGCCCGAGCCCGAGCCTCTCGCGCCCCTCGAGGAGCTGGTCGAGGACGCCTTGAAGATCGCGTACCACGGCGTGCGCATGGCGGTGAAGAACCACCTCATCGTCAACGCCCTGCGCGACGGCAAGCCGTTCGACGAGGCAGAGCTCGAAGAGTTCGCGCGCGGCGAGTACCACGCGCTCGCCCAGACGAATCGCGATGCGGCGGTGCGCGCGCAGCGCGACCTCGACCGCGACGAGACCACGACCGGCGGCCGCATCTACCCGGGCGGCAAGCCCGTCGTCATCGAGCCCGAGCATCGCCGCAAGCCGCTCGCGTTGCGCGCCGTGGCGGATGCCTACGACACGCGCGCGGTCGAGCACGACGCCCTCAAGAAGCTCGTCGACGAGGCGAAGGCCGCCGCATGGGACGAGATCGGCGGAACGCTCGCCGCCCGCCTCTCAGCCCCCCGCGTGGACGACGACCCCGACTACGCCGCCTTCCGCGACGAACGCCTCGCGCACTTCATCGAAGAGGACCTGAAGGAGCTGCTCGAGCGGCCCGCTACTCCTCCGGCGGAGTGATGGGCGGCCGCCTGCCCGGGATCGTCGGGAACATGCCCGTGTGCCCGAGGCGCTCCTCGGCGATGGCCAGGATGCGGTCGCGCTGCAGGAACCACCCCAGGATCAGCAGCGGAATAATCACCACCAGCCCCGCGATCGTGTAGGTGCCCGTCGGGTAGTCGAAGGCCATCAGCACCAGCACCGCGACGAGGAACGCGAGGGTGAGCCATGAGGTGAACGGCGCTCCGAACAGCCGGAAGGCGGGGCGCTGCAGCTGGCCGGCATCCGCCATGCTCTTCAGCTTCATCTGGCACAGGATGATCGTGCCCCAGCTCGAGACGATGCCGAGCGCTGAGACGTTGAGCACGATCTCGAACGCCTGCGCGGGCACGACGAAGTTGAGCACGACGCCGAGCAGAGCGACGCAGAACGTGAGCACGATGCCGCCCCACGGCACGCCGCGCGCGTTCATGCGGCCGGTGAAGGCGGGGGATGCCCCGGCCTGCGCCATCGAGTGCAGAATGCGCCCCGTCGAGTACAGCCCCGCGTTGAGCGACGACAGCGCCGCGGTGAGCACCACGAAGTTCATCAGGTTGCCGGCGATGGCGCCCGCCTCGGGGTTCCCGATGTGCGAGAAGAAGGTGACGAACGGGCTCTCGTCGCCGCTGTAGACCGTGTAGGGCAGCAGCAGTGCGAGCAGGAACACCGAGCCGCAGTAGAAGACGGCGATGCGGAAGATCACCGAGTTGACCGCGCGCGGCATCACCTTGTGAGGGTCAGGGGTCTCGCCGGCCGCCGTGCCGACGAGCTCGACGCCGGCGTAGGCGAACACCACGCCCTGCACGACGATGACCGCCGCCACGATCGTTCCGACGCCGTGCGGCAGCAGCCCGCCGTGCTCGGCGAGCATGCCGAAGCCGGTTGCGCCGGACGACGTCGGGAAGCGGAAGGCGAGGAAGACCGCGCCGATGATGAGGAACGCGATGAGAGCGGTCACCTTGATCAGGGCGAACCAGAACTCCATCTCGCCGAAGACCTTGACCGAGATCAGGTTCGCGCCGAGGACCACCACGAGCGCGATCAGCGCGATCAGCCACTGCGGGGCCGCCGAGAACGCCGACCAGAACTTCACGTACACCGCGATGGCCGTCGAGTCGACGATTCCGGTCATCGCCCAGTTGAGGAAGTACATCCACCCGGCGACGTAGGCGGCCTTCTCGCCGTAGAACTCGCGCGCGTAGCTCACGAAGGACCCGGACGACGGCCGGTGCAGCACGAGCTCGCCGAGGGCGCGCAGGATGAGGAACGCGAAGAAGCCGCAGATCGCATAGACGAAGATCAGGGCGGGCCCTGCGTCGTGCAGGCGGCCGCCGGCTCCGAGGAAGAGGCCCGTGCCGATCGCGCCGCCGATGGCGATCATCTGCAGCTGCCGGGCGCCGAGGCCCTTGTGATAGCCGGCCTGCTCGTGGCTGAAGTCCTCAACGGCCGACAGGCGGTCGCCGAGCAGCTCGAGCCGGTTCTCCTTCGTGTCGGCGATGTCGTATTCCGCCGGCGTCGTGTCGGCCGCTTCGGCTCGTCGCGGGTCTTGCGGTGCTGAAGACATCGGTCCCCTCTCCCTGCCTGTCAGAACAGCTTGGCCCCAGGGAAGGGGACGGCGCTACTGCGCGCGCAAGCCGTCGACGACGAGATCGAGCAGGCGCGCGGCCTGCGGGCGCCAATCGGATGCCGGGTCGAGTCGCCACAGGAACCCGACAGCGAGCAGCACGTCTTCCGCCGTGAGATCGGCGCGCAGCTCGCCGGCCTGCTGCCCCCGCTCGAGCAGATGCGCGATGGCCGCGGTGAGCAGCCCGTGGATCTCGGCCCTCTCGAACGGCACGCTCTTGGTCGCGGCGTCGAGGGCGCTCATGAGACCGGCCTTCGTCATGCCGTACTGCGCCATGCGGTCGAACCAGGTGCGCAGCGCGGCGACCGGGTCGAGCTCGGCGATCCACGGCGAGTACGCCGCATCGACGAGCTCTTCCACCTCGTGCCGATAGGCGGCGACGACCAGGTGGTCGCGCGTGGGGAAGTGCCGATACAGGGTGCCCGCGCCGACGCCCGCGGTCTTGGCGATCGAGTTGAGCGAGGCGTCGGGGTCGGCGGTGAGCGCCGCAAGCGCCACTTCGAGGATGCGCGCGTAGTTGGCCTGCGCGTCGGCGCGCTTCTTCACTTCGGGCTGTGCTTCAGGCATCCGTCAACTCAAAAGGTGTCGCTTGCGAAACGGAGAACTCTCCGTTACTGTGATCAATGTCACCGGAGAGCTCTCCGGTTCTGACCTATCGTACACCCCCTCTTCTCACGAAAGGCGGTACCGCTGTGCCTGAAACCAAGGCCACGAATCCCACCATCGCCTTCACGATCCTCGCGCTCGCGGTCGCCGCACTGACCGCGCTGCAGTCGCTCATGGCGCCCGTGCTGCCCGCGATGCAGGCCGACCTGCACACGACCCAGACCGGCGCCACGTGGATCATGTCCGCCTGGCTGCTGTCGGCGGCCGTCGCGACACCGCTGATCGGAAAGGCCGGCGACCTGTTCGGCCGCAAGCGCGCGATCGTCGCGGTGCTCGGTGCCATCGCCGTCGGCACCCTCGTCTCGGCGCTCGCGCCGAACCTCGCCGTCGTTCTCGTCGGCCGGGTGCTGCAGGGCTTCGGCTACGCCGTCACGCCGCTCGCCTTCGGCATGATCCGCGAGATCTACCCCGCCCGCCGAGTGCCCGGTGCCATCGGGCTGCTCTCGTCGATCCTCGCGATCGGCAGCGGCATCGGCGTGGTGCTCGCGGGGCCGATCGAGTCGGCGCTCGACTGGCGCTGGCTGTTCTGGCTGCCGATGATCCTCGTCGTGCTGCTCGGCGTCGCCGCCGTGTTCCTGCTGCCCGAGTCGGGCACGCGCACTGAGGGCCGCTTCAACGGCCGGGCCGCCGTGCTCATGGCCGGGTGGCTCGTCGCGCTGCTGCTGCCGCTGTCTGAGGGCCGCGCCTGGGGCTGGACCAACCCCGCCACGCAGGGCCTGTTCGTCGTGGCCGCCGTTCTGCTCGTGCTCTGGGTCGTCGTCGAGACCCGCGCCGCGCACCCCATCATCGACATGCGGCTGATGCGGACCCCTGCCGTCTGGGCCACCAACCTCGTCGCGCTGCTCTTCGGCGCCACCATGTTCGGCATCCTCACCTTCCTGCCCCAGCTGGTGCAGACCCCGATCTCGTCGGGCTACGGCCTCGGCCTCACCGTGACCGGAGCGGGTCTCGTGCTGCTGCCCATGGTCGTCGGCATGGGCGTGACCGGGCCGCTCAGCGCGCGGATCTCGCACCGCATCACCTTCCGCATGCAGCTCGTGTGGACCTCGGCGATCAGCACCGTGGCGACGGCCGGCATCGCCTTCCTGCACGACTCGGCCCTGGTGATCGCCGCATGGGGCCTGCTCTACGGCGTGGGCCTCGGCTTCGCCTACGCCGCGCTGTCGAGCCTCGTCGTGCAGAGCGTGCCGCACCACCAGACCGGCGTTGCCACCGGCATGAACGCCAACATCCGCGTCATCGGCGGCGCGGTCGGCACGGCGGCCGTCACGAGCGTGGTCACCGCGCACGCCACCCAGACCGGGCTTCCGGTCGAGGGCGGCTACA
>NZ_JBLRDT010000081.1:0-11473 GCF_057512245.1 Gryllotalpicola sp. CP2-P1 | reverse complement strand
GGCTCACGACGAACTCGATGCCGAGCGCGCTCCATGCGATCATTTCGGCTCCCCAACTCTCACGGGCTCGCGCCTGCCGGCGAGCACGTCCTCATCGACGTTCACGGTCTCGTGGCTGACGGGGTGCCGCCGCGACAGCATCCAGAACGCCGCCATGCCGGCCACGGCGGCGACGACCACGATGACCGTCCCGATGGCGCCGGTCTTCACGATCAGCGTCGCAACGGCGGCGACCAGCGCGGCCGCGGGCACCGTGATCAGCCAGGCGAGCGCCATGCGCCCGAACGTTCCCCAGCGCACCGATGCCAGCGTCTTGCCGAGTCCCGAGCCGACGATCGCACCGGTCGTCACCTGGGTGGTCGACAGCGGGAAGCCGAGGTGGCTCGACACGAGGATCGTCGCGGCCGAGCTGGTCTCTGCGGCGAATCCCTGCGGAGGCGTGACCTCGGTGATCCGCTTCCCGACCGTGCGCATGATGCGCCAGCCGCCCGAGTACGTCCCGGCGGCGATCGCGAGGGCGCACGCCAGGATCACCCAGAACTGCGGCCCGGTCCCCGCCTTCTGCAGGCCGGCCGCGATGAACGTCAAGGTGATGACGCCCATCGTCTTCTGGGCGTCGTTGGTGCCGTGGGCGAGCGAGACGAGGGATGCCGACACCGTCTGCCCGTAGCGGAAGCCGCGCTCGGCGCCGCGGCTCGTCGCCCGGCGGGTGATCATGTACGCCGCATAGGTCGCCACGAGCGCCACGGTGCCGGCCACGAGCGGTGCGAACAGCGCCGGCAGCGCGATCTTCGACAGCACGTTGAACCAGTCGACGGCGCCCCACCCGCTGCCGATGATCGCCGCCCCGATCAGGCCGCCGAACAGCGCGTGCGTCGAACTCGACGGCAGGCCCAGGTACCAGGTGGCGAGGTTCCACATGATGGCGCCCACGAGTCCGGCGAAGATCATGACGGGCGTGATCTGGATGCCGCCCTGCCCTTCCTTGACGATGCCGTTCGAAACCGTGGCGGCGACCTCGGTCGACAGGAACGCGCCGACGAGATTCAGCACTGCGGAGATCAGCACGGCGACACGCGGCCTGAGCGCCCCCGTCGCAACGGAGGTCGCCATGGCGTTGGCCGTGTCGTGGAAGCCGTTCGTGAAGTCGAATACGAGCCCCAGAACGACGACCAGGATGACGATCGCGAGCGCGTCCATGGCGGGCACGGTAAGTGCCGCCCGTTAAATCGGGGTGAACGGAATCAGCTGGTGGACCCCGCCGAACCCGGTGCGGGCTCAGGCCGCCTGCGGCTGCAGGTAGTCCTCCCACTCAGGCAGCAGGTGCTCGGAGCCGCGCACCATCCACGCAGGCTCATGCGGCATCCGCGGCGTGAATCGCAGCTCCCAGCCCATGTCCGCGAGCAGGCGGTCGCCCTTCACGTTGTTGCACCGCAGGCAGCAGGCCACGAGGTTCTCCCATGAGTCCTGACCGCCTTTCGAGCGCGGCACGACATGGTCGATCGTCGAGGCGGGCTTCGCGCAGTACGCGCAGCGATGCCCGTCACGCCGCAGCACGCCCCGGCGCGAGACCGGCACCTGGCGGCCGTGCGGCAGGCGCACGTAGCGCGTCAGCACGATGACGCTCGGGCGGTCCCACTCCGCCGAGATGCCGAAGACCGGGTGGCCCGTGTCGATCTGCACGATGGTCGCCTTGTGGTTCATCACAAGGGCGAGGGCGCGCTTGAACGAGACGACGGCGAGCGGCTCGTAACCGGCATTCAGGACGAGAGTGCGCATGGGACTCCTTCGGAATACGCTCGTACGACCTGGCTGGTCACCTCGCGCATTAACGACGAAGGCGCCGCCACAAGGGCGACGCCGAAGAAGACTGCCTGCGGGCAGAAGTGGTGGACGTGGTGCAGATGGTGACGGTGGTGCGAGTGCCGCGTGGCCGCGCTCGGCCGCACCCGCGCGGTACGCGCGTTGCTCGGCCCAGTCGTGTTCACGGACGTCTCCCACCGGTGGAGCGCCGCCGGATGCGGCGCACCGACGCGGCCAGCGTAACCCGGAAGGTGCAGATCACGCATGCGGTCGCGGCGATCTCATGCCGTGTCGTCGCACGGATTTAACCTGGGATGCCCGCCCGAGCATGCGTGTGCCGATGCGGCCACGCCGCATCGGCACACGTCGAATCCCGGTCGAGCCTTAGCCGCCGTAGTGCTGGATGTGGTACGCCGAGGTCCAGATCGGCCGCTCGCCGACGGAGCCGCCGGGCTTGGGCGCGTCGAAGATCAGCACGTTCCCCGATGCATCGGTGCCGGCGTAGAAGCCGTCGTGCGAGCCGTCGTTGAGGGCGATCACATCGCCGGGCTGCGCATCGGCCAGCGACACGGTCTGGCCGATGTGGCCCTGTTGGCTCGACGAGTGGGGCAGCGAGACGCCGAACTGCGCGTACACGAACATCACGAAGCCCGAGCAGTCGAAGCCCGCCGGGGTCGAGCCGCCGTAGACGTAGGGGGTGCCTGCGTACTTCTTCGCCGTGGCGAGCACGTCAGCGAGGCTGTAGCTCGTGCCGGCAGGAACCTGGGTGAGGTACTGCGCAGCCGTCGGGCCCGAGTACGCAGCGGTGTACTTCGCTGCCGTGGCCGCGGCGGCCTTCGCCGCCGCCGCGTTCGCGGCAGCCTGCTTCGCGCTCTGGATGTCGGTGACGCTGGTCGCCTGGAAGTCCTCGTGCGCGGCGGCCGGAGCGGCGGCGGTGGTCGCCACGTCGGCCGACTGCGCGTTCGCCTTCTTCATCGTGTCGATGACGGCGGAACTGGAGTCGGCGTGCCCCTGCGAGCTCGGGTTGAACGCATAGGCGGGGATTGCGATGGTGCCGACGATGCCGGCGGCTGCGACCAGCACGAACAGGTTCGCGAAGCGCTTCAGCTTGCGCTTCGGCTTGGCGACGGAGGCGACGGATGCCGGAACGGCGGGTTCCTGCGCGCTCTGGCGGCGCTTCATCGCGCCCGCCTCGCTGCGCGCCTGGAAGGCTTCGCGCGCCTCGCGGCGCGTGATCGCGCCGTCCGTCTTCCCGTTGAGTTCTGCCAAGGTGTGTACCTCCGGCGCTCCCGCGCAGGCGCGAGTCCGTCCTAGTGGTCTTGGGCCCTGTGGGGTGGGCTTCGGCTTCGCGAGTCGAGCGACGGAATCAGGAGCGTCTCGACCCGGGTCTAGCGGCCGGGTATCAGCCTTTCGACTCGAACGAGAATAGGGGAAGGTAACGAAAAAGTCACACCGGATTCGCGCGTCAGTCGAATAGCCAGGAACTCCCCAGCCGGGCGCTCAGGAGGCGACGAAGATGTGGCTTGCGACCTCGTGGGGAAGCTCGAGCCCCTCCGCGTAGCCGGCGACCTCGACGAGCACGTAGCCCCCCGCGGGAGAGATCGTCACGGTGTTGCCCGGCACGACGCCGGCCTGGCGCAGCTGGGCGAGCAGCTCGGGGTCGAACTGCACGGGCTCGCCGAGCCGCCGAATGGTCGCCGTGACGGGCTCGCCCGAGGCGACCGCCTCGACCGTGCTCACGACGTCCTTGAGGAACACGGCCGACAGGGTGCGGCCCTCGTCGTCCATGGGAGGGATCGGGGTGCCGTAGGGCGACTCGGTGGGGTCGCCCAGCATGCGGCGGATCTTCTCTTCCACCTGCTCGCTCATCACGTGCTCCCAGCGGCAGGCCTCGTCGTGCACGAACTCCCAGTCGAGGCCGATGACGTCCGAGAGCAGCCGCTCGGCGAGACGGTGCTTGCGCATCACGTCGACCGCGCGCCTGCGGCCCTTCTCGGTGAGCTCGAGGTGACGGTCGCCCGACACGATCACGAGGCCGTCACGCTCCATGCGCGCCACGGTCTGCGACACCGTGGGCCCCGAGTGCCCCAGGCGCTCCGAGATGCGCGCACGCAGCGGCACGATCGCCTCCTCCTCGAGGTCGAGGATCGTGCGCAGGTACATCTCTGTCGTGTCGACCAGATCAGTCATCCCTGCTCCCTCATATACACCGGCATTGAAGAATCCCGGGCGGAATGCTCTTGACAGCGCGCCCCCTAACAGCCTACTTGGAAGGGACGCATCGCCCCGCCCCATAAGCTGGGTCGCATGCCGAGCATCACGCTGCCTGACGAACTGCTTCCCGCTGACGGCCGTTTCGGCTGCGGCCCCTCGAAGATCCGGCAGGAGGCGGTGAACGCGCTCGCGACGCGGGGCGCCGAGCTGCTCGGAACCTCGCACCGCCAGGCGCCGGTGAAGTCCCTCGTCGGCCGAGTCCGCGATGGTCTCGGCGAGCTGTTCCGCCTGCCAGAGGGCTACGAGATCATCCTCGGCAACGGCGGGTCCACCGCCTTCTGGGACGCCGCTGCCTTCGGCCTCATCGAGAAGCGCGCAGAGAACCTCACCTTCGGCGAGTTCGGGTCGAAGTTCGCGAAGGCCGCGAAGGCCCCCTGGCTCGAGGCTCCGGTCGTCGTCGACGCCCCGGCCGGCTCGAGCGCGAAGCCCGTGGTGACCGAGGGCGTCGACGTCTACGCATGGCCGCACAACGAGACCTCGACCGGCGTCGCGACGCAGATCGCGCGGGTCGCGGGCGACGACGGCGCCCTGACCGTCATCGACGCGACGAGCGCGGCGGGCGGCATCGACTTCGACGTGACGCAGACGGATGTCTACTACTTCGCCCCCCAGAAGAACCTCGCCTCCGACGGCGGGCTCTGGCTCGCCGCGGTGTCGCCGGCCGCCATCGAGCGCATCGAGCGGATCGCGGCGTCCGGCCGCTACATCCCCGAGTTCCTGAGCCTCAAGCAGGCCGTCGACAACTCGCGCCTCAACCAGACGCTGAACACGCCCGCCGTGGCCACGCTGATCCTGCTCGACGAGCAGCTGAGCTGGATCAACGGCAACGGCGGCCTGGCGTGGGCATCGGCGCGCACCAAGGAGTCGAGCGACCAGCTCTACCGCTGGGCAGAGGCCACGCCTTACACGACGCCGTTCGTCGCCGACCCCGCCGACCGCTCACAGGTCGTGGTGACCGTGGACTTCGACGGTATCGACGCGGCCGCGGTCGCGAAGACGCTGCGTGAGAACGGCATCGTCGACACCGAGCCGTACCGCAAGCTCGGCCGCAACCAGCTGCGCATCGCGACCTTCACCTCGATCGACCCCGCCGACGTGGCCCAGCTGATCCGTTCGATCGAGTACGTGGTCGAGCACCTCGGCTGACCCCCTCCCCTTCCCCCTTCCCCAATCCCCCGAAGTGTGAGTTCAGGCTCCCTCTTCGCGCTTTTGGGGACCCGAATCTCACCGAAGAGTGAGTTCGGGTCCCTGCCATTTCCGCCCCGTCTTCCCCAGCACAGAGCTCGAAAAGCTCGAACGATCCACGGATCCGCACGTGGCCCGGATCGCGAGGCGTCCCGATCGAGCATTGTGAGCGGATGCCTCAGCCACGCTCGCTTCCGCCGCATCTCGGTCCCATGTTCTCGACTCGCGCCGCGAGAGCCGCAGGTGTCTCACCCGGCCGGCTCAGGGGCCGCGACCTCAGCCAGCCTTTCCGCGGAGCGAACGCCGTAGGGCGCCCTCGCACGCTTCGTGAACGGGCCGAGGCATGCGCGGCGCGAATGACCGGCGCGTGGGCGTTCAGCGGTGTGACCGCGGCCGCGCTGCACGGGGTTCCGTTGCCCCCGGCGCTCGACTCCAAGTACCGTGCGCTCGATGTCGCGGTTCCAGACCCACGCTCCGCTCCGCGCGCGGACGGCATCATCGGCCACCGATACGACGCCGACTCGGTGAAGGTCGTGTTCCTTGCCGGGCTGCCTGTGATGTGGAGCCCCGACGCCTGGTGCCAACTGGCGGCCGTGATCTCTCGCGAGGACTTGGTCGCGGCTGGGGACTTCCTGCTTTCCGGTGACGCGTGGGAGGGCGCACGCCGGCGCCCGCGATGCACGATCGAGCAGCTGAGTGACGCCGTGCGACGGTATGCCGGCAAACGCGGCGCACGGAACCTGCGGTGGGCGCTCTCGCGGCTCAGGCCCGGCGTTGACTCGCGCCCCGAATCGCTTCTACGTCTCCTGCTCGTCGAAGCCGGAGTGCCGGAACCCGTCGTGCATCAGGCAATCGATGTCGCCGACGGGGCCATCACTCTGCACCCGGACCTCGTGCTCGCGGCGCTCGGGGTCGTTTTCGAGTACCAGGGTGACGGCCACCGGGGCCGGGACCGCTACTTGAGCGACATCGAGCGGAACGAGCTCCTCAGAGCGGCCGGGTGGGACGTCATCGAGGTGACCGCGAGAGACCTCTTTGAAGATCGTGAGGCGTTTCTTGCGCGCGTCTTCGCGATCCTGCGTCGTCACGGCTTCCGAGCAAACTAACCCAACCCGACCTCACCCGGAGCACCCGAAATCAACCGAAGTGTGAGTTCGGGTAGTTCCCGGCGAATTCAGGCGACCCAAACTCACACTTCGGGGCAAGACCATGCAAGACGAGGCGAGGCGACACGAGACGAGACGAGGACAGTGCCGGGCGTGGCCCGGCCCGGCTCGGCACGAGACGCCGATCTACTCCTCTTCGTCTGAGGCGAGGGCCGCGGCCTCCGCGCCCTGCAGCTCACTCGACTCGAAGTCGTCGACCTCGGCGTCGTCCTCTTCGTCGTCGAAGTCGTGCAGGTCGGCGACCTCGAGGTCGTCGGAGTCGTCGTCCTCATCGTCCGACTCATCGAGCTCGTCGTCGCTGTCGAGCTCGTCGCCGTCCTCGTCCTCATCCGACTCGTCGGCGTCGTCCGCGACGAACTCGTCCTCGGGCTCGGGCTCGCCCGCGGCCGCGGCGGCCTCGCGCTCGGCCTTCTTCTGCGCCTGATACTCGGCGAGCCGGTCGGCCCACGGCACCCAGTCGGGCGCGAGCATCGCGTCATCGCCGGGCATGAGCTCGGCCTCGAGCACGTTGACCGCGTCGGAGTCGGCCTCGCGCGAGAGCGACACCGTCCAGAACCACCCGGGGTAGCCGGGCAGCCTGTTCTCGAACAGCAGGGACAGCACGCGCTCGCCCTCGACGAGATGCCCGGCCGGCGCACCGATCGTGGCGGCCGGCGTGATCTCGGCCAGCGCCGCGCGCGCGACGTCGACGGCTTTCAGCAGCACGTCGTCGGCGACGGGCGCCGGGGATTCCGATGCGGATGCCTCAGCTGCGGCATCCGTCGCCTGCACCTCGTCGCTCATCACGCCTCGAGGTCGTCGGCGACCTTGCGCAGCGCCTGCGCAACCTTCGTTCCGTGCGACTTCGACGGGTAGCGGCCGTGGCGCAGATCGTTGCCGATGCCGTCGAGCACCTGGATCAGGCTCTCGACCACAGCCGCCATGTCGTCGGCTTTCGGCCGGCGCTGGCGCGAGAGGCTGACCGGCGCCTCGATCACGCGCACCGAGAGGGCCTGGGCACCGCGCTTGCCGTCGGCGATGCCGTATTCAAGGCGCGTTCCGCTGCGGACCTCGACGCCTGCGGGCAGCGCCGTGGCGTGCAGGAAGACCTCTTGGCCGTCATCGCCTGCGATGAAGCCGAAGCCCTTCTCCTCGTCGTAGAACTTCACCCGTCCGGTGGGCATCGATACCTCTTTCGTGTCACTGGACCTCGAAACGGGGCTGGCCGCCCCGAGACCGAAGTCAATTATCCTTTATCTCGTGCCCGACGAGACCCGTCCCCCCGTTAGTCGACTGCAGCGTTCGCTGGCCTTCTTCAGCCTGGCGCTGATCGGGCTCTCGGTCGTCGCGATCCTCGTCCTGATCATCGTGGGTGGCGCCGGCATGAAGATACCCAGCACTCAGCTGCAGTATTTCGTGCAGTTCTTCCCCCTGCTGGCGCTTCCCCTCGGGGCGCTCGGCATCATCGCGCTCTTCGTGGTCGGCGCCGTCGAACGCCGCAAGTACAACGGGCCCGGGTCGAAGTAGCCATGGCGACGGGGCGGGGCGAACGATGACGAGCACTCTCACGCTCGCCTCCCGGCTCGCTGACCTCGACGATGAGGCGCTGCGGGCGCTGATCTCGCTGCGACTGCCGCTGCGGCCGAAGATCGACGACTTCTTCGACCTGGCCGAGGCGCTGCTCGAGCATCCGTCTGTCCAGCACGCGCTCACCGGCCTCGACCGGCCCACGCTGGCGACGCTCGCGGCGATCACGACAGGCGAAGACATCGATGAGGCGGATGCCGCAACCGCTGAGCACCTCGCGGCACTCGCCGACCGCGCCCTGATCGAGCAGGGCGAGAGCGGGTGGGTCGCCTACGAGGCCGTGCGCGAACGCCTGGCCGCCTGGCCGCACGAGGGTCTGCCGGGGGCACGGCAGCTCCTGACCGAAGCACCGCCCGCCGCGCTCGCCCCCGCCACCTCCGACGACCGCGCGGCGACCGATCGGCTCGCCTCCGAGCGGGCCTTCCAGTCGGTCACCGCGTTCGCCGAGCTGTTCGGCGAGCTCGAGCGCGAGCCGGCGCGCGAGCTGCAGAAGGGCGGGCTCAGCCTGCCCGACGGCCGGCGGCTCGCGACCGCTATGGCGGTCGACGCCCCGGCCGTGCCGGTCGCCGTCTGGCTGTCAGAGCGCGCCGGGCTGGTCGCCCGCGACGGCTCGCTGTGGCTCACGACCGACGCCGCCGAGCAGTGGCTCTCAGGCACGACCGCGCAGCGCTGGCAGGCGCTCGCGACGACCTGGCTCGAGGCCGTGCCGCCGTCCATCCGCCAACTGCTGCGCGGCCGCACCCATCAGCGTTGGGGAAGCGCCCTGCACGAGACGCTCGCCTGGTTCTACCCGGCCTCCGGCGAGCCGCTGCTGCGCTCGGTCGAGCGCTTCGAGGCATCCGCCGAGCTCCTCGGGATCACGGCGGCGGAACTGCCGAGCACCGCGGGCGCGGCGCTGCTGGAAGCCGGCCCGGCAGAGGCGGCCGCCGCGATGTCCGCCCTGCTGCCCGCCGAGGTCGACAAGGTCTATCTGCAGCACGACCTCACGATCGTGAGCCCCGGGCCGCTCGTGCCCAGCCTCGATGCGCATCTGCGCCGCGTGGCCGACGTCGAGAGCCGGGCCCTCGCCTCGAGCTACCGCGTCACCGCGGCCAGCCTCGAGCGCGCGATCGGAGCCGGCGAGACGGCCGAGTCGATCCGCGCCTTCCTGAACAGCGTCTCGATCACGGGCATCCCGCAGCCCCTCGACTACCTCATCGACGAAGCCGTGAAGCGCTACGGTCTCGTGCGGGTGCGCGCCCACGACGGCGACGAGCGCGTGCGCACCTCTGTGCGCTCGGTGGATGCCGGGGTGATCGCGGCGATCGCTGTCGACCAGGCGTTCACCTCGCTCGGTTTCACCCGCGTCTCCGATCACGAGCTCGTCTCCCGCTTCCCCCGCGACGTCGTCTACTGGGCACTGGCGGATGCCCGCTACCCGGTGGCCGCCGAAGACCCGGCCGGCCGCATCGTCGGAGTCAGGAAACGGCACGCGCCCGCCACGGACGCCGTGCCGACGGTCGACCGCGCGTCGGCGCTGGTCGCCCACCTGCGCGAGGCGTCCGCGACCGAGGCCGCCCAGTCGCCGGAGGCGTGGCTCTCGCGACAGCTCGAGACGGCCGTCAAGGCGCGGGTGCCGCTCGTGGTGACCGTCGGCATGCCCGACGGCTCCGAGCTCGAGTTCCTACTCGAGCCCACCGGCGTCGGGGGCGGGCGGCTGCGCGGCCGCGACCGCAAGGCCGACATCGAGCGCACCCTGCCACTCAAGAGCATCAAGGGCGTCCGCGCACCGTAGCCCTGCGCCGATCCTCGCAGAGCTTCCCCGCACCACTCAGGGGTAGGCTCGCTCTTTATGGCTGACGGACCCCTCATCGTCCAGAGCGACCGCACCGTGCTGCTCGAAGTTGCGCACCCCCAGGCGGAGGACGCCCGCCACGATCTCGCCGTTTTCGCCGAGCTCGAACGGGCGCCTGAGCATGTGCACACGTACCGCATCACCCGCCTCGGGCTGTGGAACGCGCGGGCCGCGGGGCATCAGGCCGACGACATGCTGGCCACCCTCGATCGCTACTCGAAGTTCCCCGTGCCGCAGTCGGTCGCGGTCGACATGCGCGAGACGGTCGAGCGCTACGGCAAGCTCGTGATCGCGAGAGACGACGAGGGGGCTCTGGTCCTCAGGAGCAGCGACCACGCGGTGCTCACCGAGGTGGCATCCGCCAAGCGCATCGCCCCCTTGCTCACGCGCCGCATCGACGACGAGACCTACGCGGTCGACGCGTGGGCGCGCGGCGCCCTCAAGCAGGAGCTCGTCAAGCTCGGCTGGCCCGCAGAGGACCTCGCGGGCTACACGCCGGGCACCCCGCACCCCATCGATCTCGCCGAGGACGGCTGGCATCTGCGCGACTACCAGGCGAAGGCGGTCGACAACTTCTTCGAGGGCGGCTCGGGCGTCGTCGTGCTGCCCTGCGGCGCCGGCAAGACCCTGGTCGGCGCGGGAGCGATGGCGACCGCGAAGACCACGACCCTGATCCTCGTCACCAACACCGTGAGCGCCCGCCAATGGCGCGACGAGCTGCTGCGCCGCACCTCGCTCACCGAGGACGAGATCGGCGAGTACTCCGGCCAGACGAAAGAGGTCAAGCCGGTCACGATCGCGACGTACCAGATCCTCACCGCGAAGCGGAAGGGGCAGTACGCCCACCTCGCGCTGCTCGACGCGCTCGACTGGGGCCTCGTGGTCTACGACGAGGTGCACCTGCTGCCGGCACCGGTCTTCAAGCTGACGGCCGAGCTGCAGGCGCGCCGCCGCCTCGGCCTCACCGCGACGCTCGTGCGCGAGGACGGCCGCGAGGGCGATGTCTTCTCGCTGATCGGGCCGAAGCGCTTCGACGCGCCCTGGAAGGAGATCGAGGCCCAGGGCTTCATCTCACCGGCGGCCTGCTATGAGGTGCGCGTCGACCTGCCGCCCTCCGACCGCCTCGAGTACGCGGCCTCCGCCGACGACGAGCGCTACCGTCTCGCCGCGACAGCACCGGCCAAGCTCGACGTCGTGCGCTCGCTCGTGAAGAAGCACGAGGGCGAGCGCGTGCTGATCATCGGCCAGTACCTGGACCAGATCGAGATGCTGTCGGATGCCCTGGGGGCGCCGTCTCTCACGGGAGCCACCCCCGTCGACGAGCGCGAGCGGCTGTTCCAGGCCTTCCGTACCGGCGAGCTCAAGACGCTCGTGGTCTCGAAGGTCGCGAACTTCTCCGTCGATCTGCCCGAGGCGACGGTGGCGATCCAGGTCTCCGGCTCGTTCGGCTCGCGGCAGGAGGAGGCGCAGCGCCTCGGCCGGCTGCTGCGGCCGAAGGAATCCGGGCTCTCGGCGAACTTCTACACGCTCGTCGCCCGCGACACCGTCGACCAGGACTTCGCCCAGAACCGCCAGCGCTTCCTCGCCGAGCAGGGCTACTCGTACACGATCCTCGACGCGCGCTCTCTCGACGCGGTCGCGGCCT
>NZ_JBLRDT010000080.1:0-11706 GCF_057512245.1 Gryllotalpicola sp. CP2-P1 | reverse complement strand
TCGTGGCGGCCGGGGACTCGGACCTCGCACGGTACGCGGCGCCGATCGGCATGGCCGTGGCGCTCGCGGTCATCGGCCTGGGCATGGTGGTGGCCGGCGCCGCACGGCGCCGCAGCGGCGCGCTCGCGTTCTTCGCCATCGTGACGCTCATCATCGGCCTCGGCTCCTTCGGCTGGCCGGTGCACGACGCGCCCGTCGGATACACCCAGTTGCGCGCCGACCGCGACGTGAGCTTCACCCAGTTCGCCGGTCAGGTCGAGATCGACGCGGCCGCCGGAGACCTGGACGCGAGCGGCACGCGCGAGATCGAGATCGACCAGACGTTCGGAGCGGTCGCCGTCTACCTCGGCGACGGCGTGAAGGCGCGGGTCGAGGTGACCAGCACGGACTCGGACGTGCACAGCTATGAGCGCCGTGACGGCATCATGGCGCAGCAGGGCGAGCTGCGGGCGAGCTCCCCGGACAGCCGCGCGGCCGTCACGCGCAGCTGGGACAACACGCACGGCGGCACGGCCGACCTCGTCGTCGACATCACGCAGGGGCACGGCGGCGTCTACATCTACCAGGGCGGCGAGCGCCCGAACAGCGGCCACGGCTATCTCGACTGAGGAACAGGGACATGAGCGACGAGAAGAACGCAGAGCAGACCGCAGAGCAGACCGACAAGCTGGGCGAGCTGTTCACGGCAGAGACGGATGCCGGGGAAACCGGCGCCACGGCACCGTTGCCCGAAGCCGAGCCTGCCTGGCTGGCCGGGCGGCAGCAGCAGGGCCCCCTGCGAACCACGCCCCGCGTGCGCTGGGCCGGAATCATCTGGGGCCTGGTCTTCGCCGCCGGCGGCTGGTGCACCGTCTGGACTCTGCTCGAGGCGGACCGGCGCGCCGCGTTCAGCAACTGGATCCTGTCGCTCGACGACGGCGGATGGGCGATCGTCGGGGCGCTGGCCCTCGGCGCTCTGCTGCTGCTGATCGGCCTCAGCCAGGGGCTGAAGGTCGCCACGCGCCCTAGAGGATGACGGGCTCGGGCTGCAGGTTGATGCCGAAGTCGCTCGAGACCCGCGCCTGAATGAAGGTGGCGAGCTGGACGATCTCGGCCGCCGTCGCTCCCCCGCGATTCGTGAGCGCGAGGGTGTGCTTGCCGGAGACCGCAGCTCGGGAGCCCGGCAGCGCGAAGCCGCGGCCGATTCCGCTGTGCTCGATCAGCCAGGCGGCGCTGAGCTTCACGAGCACGGGGCCCTCATCGGGCTGATCGGCCACGGGCCAGCGGGGCGCGTCGCCCGGGAGGCTGCGCGCGAACGCCTCGGGAACGATCGGGTTCGTGAAGAAGGAGCCTGCGCTGAAGGTGTCGGCGTCGAGCGGGTCGAGCACCATGCCCTTCGAGCGGCGCAGTGCGAGCACGGCCTCACGCGCATCGCCGAGCGGCACCCTCGCGCCGACCTCGACCCCGAGGGCGGCGGCGAGCTGGCTGTAGGCGACGGGGGAACCGAGGGCTGAGGCATCCGCCCCCATCATGGTCAGCCTGAGTTCGACGGCCGTGATCAGCCCCTGATAGCCGTGTTTGAAGATCGAGTCGCGGTAGCCGAGTTTCAGATCGGATGCCGCAAGCCGGCGCACCTCGAGCGACTCGGCGTCGAGCACGTCGACGGCGACGAGCGCCGAGCCGACCTCCTGCCCGTAGGCACCGACGTTCTGCACGGGAACCGCGCCCGTCGAGCCGGGGATGCCGCTGAGCGCCTCGATGCCCGCCCAGCCGTTCGCGACGGCGTGGGCGACGACCTCGTCCCACGGCTCGCCGGCCTGGACACGCAGCCGCACCTCGCCCTCGGGCGCTTCGATCCTGTCGACTCCGCGGGTCGCGACGTGCAGCACGGTTCCGGGGAAGCCATCGTCGGGCGCAACCGTGTTGGAGCCGCCGCCGAGGATCAGCCACGGCTCGTCCTGCGACCAGAGCTCGCGAGCCATCTCGACCAGCTCGCTCTCGCTCGCCGGCGCGAAGTACGCCTCGGAGGCGCCCCCGACGCGCAGCGTCGTCAATGCGGACAGCGCCGGGATCGCGCCGGGGGTCGGTGCCGCCTGCTCGCTCACAGGCGGACGAGGGCCTGGGCCTTGCCGAGCACCGTCTGCTCGCCGACCGTCACGGTCAGGTCGATGCGCGCCTGCCCGGCCTCGGTGTCGAGCTTGCCGACCTTGGCCACGACGAGGACCTCGGCGCCCGACTCGGGGTCGACGACGACGGGGCGCGTGAAGCGCACCTGGTAGTCGAGGATGCGGCCGGGATCGCCGACCCAGTCGGAGACGGGCTGGACGGCGAGGCCCATCGTGAGCATGCCGTGGGCGAGCACGCCGGGCAGCCCGACCGAGACCGCCACGTCGTCGCGGTAGTGGATCGGGTTGAAGTCGCCCGAGGCGCCGGCGTAGCGCACGAGCGAGTCGCGCGTCAGCGGGAAGGCGGCTTCGGCGACGACGTCGCCGACGGCAAGGGTGCCGAGGTCGGTGCTGCCGGTCATGTCAGTCCTCCGCTCGCACGACAAGGGTCGAGATGGCCGTGACGACGCGCTCCCCCGAGGCATCCGCCACCACGGTCTCGGCCGTGACCATCGAATTGCCCGCCAGCGTCTTCACACTCGTCACCGTCAGCCGGCCCGTGAGCTCGTCGCCGGCGACGATCGGGCGCGTGTAGCTGAAGCGCTGGTCGCCGTGGACGACGCGGCTGAAGTCGATGCCGGCGTCGGGTTCGGCGAGCAGCTGGTCGAGCGTGAGCTGCTGGATCACGATGGGGAACGTCGGCGGCGCGACGACGTCACGATAGCCGGCGGCCTGGGCCGCAGCCGGGTCGAGGTTGATCGGGTTCGTCGCGAAGACGGCACGGGAGAACTCGCGGATCTTCTCGCGGCCCACCAGATAGGGCGCCGTCGGCTCGAGCGCACGGCCCACGATGTCGGGATTGATCGGCACCCGGAAAGCCTAACGGTGCGCACATTCGAGCCGGGTGAGCACTGCCGGCGCCCGGACGCATCCTGCGTGCAGCCACGTGGAAAGCGTGGCGGCGACTGGCCGTGCACGAGAAGAGCCCCGGTCGTTACGACCGGGGCTCTTCGAAGATTGGTTGCCTTACTGGCAGCTGTCGCACTGCAGCAGGTCCATCGGGTCGACGGGAACCGCGTAACCGCCGACGGTGTCGTTGCTCTCGTAGTCCATGGTTGCCCCCTCGAATCGAAGCTCTGTGGCGAGGACTCTTGGTGCCAAGAGGACCTCTTCCGCGTTTGCGGTAGGAACACTATATATCCGGAATTACACGAATGTCATGCCACTAGATGTGGTGTTTCCCGGATTTTTCTCTCCACACTCTTCAACACAGATTGCCCACACTTTCATCCACATCCAGGATCCGCAGAACCACTGACATTGCGGGCGGTTATGCACAGAGAAGCGCCGCTGCGGATTCCACATCCACAGCGGCGCTTCTCGGCGTGTCGCGGGTCTCCATTCGGCTTCGCCGAGTCGACCAGCGGGGGCGCCTCGCCGAGTCGACCAACGGGGGCGGCGCAGGCTACTCGGCGGAGAATCCGCCTGTCACCGAGAACGAGCCGTCCAGCGCGAACGGGTCCGCGATGCGGCTCGAGCGATCGGTGACCGCGACGCGCGCCGCGAACTCGCGGCCGGCGCGAGCGATCCGGTCGGGCAGGCTCGGCAGCGAGGCATCCGCCTGCCCCGCCCAGTCCTCGGTCGCGGCGTATACGCCGGTCGGCAGGACGTCGGCGTGCATATAGGTGAGGACCGGGCGCATCGCGTAGTCGAGCACCTGCGAGTGGCGCGGCGACCCGCCGGTCGCTCCGATGAGCGTCGGAAGGCCGGTCAGGGCGCTCGGCTCGATGACGTCGAGGAACGACTTGAAGAGGCCGTTGAACGACGCATTGAAGACCGGCGTCACGATGATCAGTCCGTCGGCCGCTGCGACGGTCTCGATCACCTCGGCGAGCTTCGGGCTGGGGAATCCGGTCACCAGGTTGTTGGTCACGTCCTTGGCCGTGTCGCGCAATTCGAAGACGGATGCCTGCACATCGGTTCCGAACTCGTCGCGCAGCGCCTCGATCGCCGCGGCCGACAGGCGGTCGGCGAGCATGCGCGTCGAGGACGGAGCGCCGACACCGGCGGCGACGACGGCGAGATTGCGGGTTGTCATGGGGAGTCCTTTCAAGAGGAGAAGGTCTGGTCTCGATACGCGCTGCGCGCTACTCGACCCGGCGGATACGGTCGCTGCGCGAGCTACTCGACCACCGGCACCGCGGCGTCCTGATACGGAGAACCGTTGGTGAGGTTGTCGCCGCGGTTCGCCCCGGGGCGGAACTCGCGGGCCCCGCCGGCCGCCTCGACGAGTGCGGCGTGGTTCGGCGCATCCGGCACACCCGGCGCACGGCGCGCGTCGAGCTCCTTCCGGAGCACGGGAATGACCTCTTCGCCGAGCAGGTCGAGCTGCTTGAGGACGGCAGACAGCGGCAGTCCGGCGTGGTCCATGAGGAACAGCTGGCGCTGATAGTCGCCGACGTACTCACGGAATCCGAGCACCTTGTCGATGACCTCCTGCGGGCTGCCGACGGCCAGCGGCGTCTGCTCGCTGAACTCCTCGAGGGTCGGGCCGTGGCCATAGACCGGCGCGTTGTCGAAGTAGGGGCGGAACTCGCGCTTCGCGTCCTGCGAGTTCTTGGCCAGGTAGATCTGGCCCCCGAGCCCGACGATCGCGTCCTTCTCGTCGCCGTGGCCGTAGTGCGCGAAGCGCTGGCGGTACAGCGCGATCATGCGCTGGGTGTGGGATGCCGGCCAGAAGATGTGGTTCGCGAAGAATCCGTCGCCGTAGTAGGCGGCCTGCTCGGCGATCTCGGGGCTGCGGATCGAGCCGTGCCACACGAACGGCGGCACGCCGTCGAGCGGCCGGGGCGTCGAGGTGAAGCCCTGCAGCGGGGTGCGGAAGTGGCCTTCCCAGTCGACGACGTCCTCGCGCCAGAGGCGGTGCAAGAGCGCGTAGTTCTCGATCGCGAGCTGGATGCCCGAGCGGATGTCCTTGCCGAACCACGGGTACACCGGCCCGGTGTTTCCGCGGCCGAGCATGACGTCGACGCGACCGTCGGAGACGTGCTGCAGCATCGCGAAGTCCTCGGCGATCTTCACGGGGTCGTTCGTCGTGATCAGCGTGGTCGCGGTCGAGACGATCAGCCGCTCGGTCTGCGCGGCGATCGCCGCGAGCAGTGTCGTGGGCGACGACGAGAAGAACGGCGGGTTGTGGTGCTCGCCGATGGCGTAGACATCCATGCCGACCTCTTCGGTCTTCTTCGCGATCGCGATGGCCGCCTTGATGCGCTCGGCCTCGCTGGGGGTGACGCCCGTGGTCGGGTCCGGGGTGATGTCACTGACCGAGAAGACCCCGAACTGCATTGCTGAAGAGGACATGTGCCGTCGCTTCCGTTCGTCCCGTGGGCGGTTCCTGCGCCGCCCCATTTCCATACGTTTGCATGGAACCAGGCAGAGAATCCGCTTATTCCCTTCCCACTCGAGCGAGGCGCATCGGCTCGCTCAGCGACCGCCGCGGCCGCGGAACCGCGACGGCGGCCGGCCGAGCAGGCGCGTGAAGTGGGCGGTGAATGCGGAGGGTGACGAGTAGCCGAGTCGGGCGGCGACTTCCGTCACGGTGCCGGTGCGCAGCAGGGGCAGGCTGGCGAGAAGGCGGGCGCGGGCACGCCACGCCGCCGGGCTCATGCCGGTGGCTTCCGCGAAGCGCCGGTCGAGCGTGCGCTCGCTCATTGCCGCCCGGCGCGCCCATTCCGCATTCGTGACCGTCACGTCGGGGTCTGCGAGGTAGCTGCGGCAGAGCGCGCGGAGCGGCTCGCCCGAGGGGAGCGTCAACGCCAGGGGAAGCGGAGAGACGGTCTGGAGCTCGCGGAGGATGAGCTGGACGAGCGCCCCGTCGCGGCCCGCGAGGTCATAGTCCGCCTCGAGCTCGTTCGCGGCGCGGAGCAGTTCGCGAAGGAGCGGCCCGACATCGACGACGGTGCACGACGCGGGCCACCACGGCACAGCCTGCGGCTCGATGTAGAGGCTCCAGGTGGTCACGCCGAGCATGCGGACCTCGTGTGCGGTGCGTGGCGGAATGAGGACGGCCCGGTCGGCCGGGACGGTCCACGCGCCGTCGTCGGTCTCCACCAGCATCACGCCGCGCGCGCCATAGAGCAGCTGCGCGCGCCGGTGCTCGTGCCGGGCCAGCAGATGGTCCGGCGGGTAGTCGGTGCCGATCGGAAGCACGTCGACGGCCAGATGGTCGTAATCGGCGACGGACACGTTCCGCATCGCTCCAGGGTATGGCGCTGTCGCGAAGGTTTCTGCCGAACCTTCGAATGCGCGTCAGGCCGTGCGCGGCTGTGCTGGAAGCGTGACGTTTTTCATGCTTCTCACCGTGGGGGTCGTCGTCGGCGTGACGACCGCGCTCTTCGGCTTCGGCGGCGGTTTCGTCACCGTGCCGGTCATCACGGCGGTGGACGCGGGGCTCGGCGGGGATGCGATCCATGCCGCGACCGCGACCTCGGCCGTGGTCATGCTGGTCAACGCCGGATTCGCGACCGCCGCAACCCGGCGCGACGTGCTCATGCGGCTGGGCAGGAGCGCTCCGCTGCTCGTGCTGCTTGCCGCTGGCGGTGCGGCCGGGACGTTGGCCGGCCGATTCGCCCCCGCCTGTCTCGTGCGCTGGGGCTTCGTCGCCTACGTCGCCGTGACGGTGGTCGACGTGCTCGCGCGGCCTGGATTCTTCCGCCTGCAGCGCGCTGCCGCCGAAGGGGGCGACGCGCGCAGCGCTCGCGGTCTGCGCAGCCGGCTCGGCTTCCCGATCGGGAGCGTCGCCGCGTTCCTCGGCGTGGGCGGCAGCGTCATGACCGTCCCGCTCATGCGCCGATCGGGAGAGGCGATGTCGGTGGCGACGTCGCTCGCGAACCCGCTGACCGTGGCCATCGTCGCCCCGGCCGTTGCCCTGTCACTGTCCACGCCCGCGGGCATACCGCACACCACCGGATTCGTCGGCGCTGTCGATATGCGCGCCGCGGCCGCGCTGCTCGCGGGCGCGATGCCCGTGATCCTGCTGCTGCGGCGCCGACCGCCACGGATTCCCGAGACAGCGCACAGCGTGGGCTACCTGCTGCTACTCATCGCCTCAGGAGCCGCGGTCGCGCTACTGGGGTAGGGCGCATCGGCCGGCTCATCGTCGCTGCAGCATCGGCGTCTCTGATCACGAGTGCGACCGCTACCGCGGCCAGTGCCACGGCGGCCGCAGTCAGGAACGCGACGTGGTACGGGAACAGGCGAGCCGACGCGGCGGCCCCCGGTCGCGAGCCGATGAGCGAGCCGACGACCGTCGACAGCAGCGCTACGCCGACGGCGCTGCCGAGCTGCTTGCCCGCGTTGAAGACGGGTGAGGCCCTGCCGGTGTCCGCCCTCGAGATCGTCGCCATGGAGATGGCCTGCGACGGGATGAACACGGCGGCAACACCGAGGCCGAGCACGAAGAGGTCGAGACGCGCCCACCACAGCTGGTCGGCTGCGGTGAAGCGAGCCATGAGGGCGAGGCTGAGTGCGATCAGGACCAGCCCGGCAGCCGTCAGACGCCGCGGGCCGACGCGGGCATACAAGACCCTGCTGACCAGCTGACCACCGAGCACGACACCGACCGCGGAGCCGATGCTGGTCAGCCCCGAGACGAGGGCTGAGACACCGAGGCCCTCCTGCAGGAAGACGGCGACGAGATAGAGAGCCCCGATGTATGCGACGGAGGCAAGACCGTAGAGCGCGGTGGCGACAGTGAAGAGCCGGTTGCGGAACATCCGCATGTCGATGAGCGGATGCGCCACACGCAGCTCCACGAAGACGAGCGCCACAAGCATGAGTACGCCTGCGAGCACGGCGGTGAGGACGAGCGGACTCCCCCAGCCGAGGCTCGCACCTTCGGCCACGCCGGTCATCAGCGCCCCGAGGCCCACGGCAGACAGGACGAGACCCGCGAGATCGAGGCGACCGGGGCGCGGCTGCGTGTGCGCGTCGAGGCGCAGCGCGCCCCAGACGAGCGCGGCCAGCCCGATCGGCACATTCACGAAGAACACCAGCCGCCAGGTGGCGTAGCTGGTGAAGACGCCGCCGAGAAGCGGCCCGAGAGCGGGTCCGATCGCGGTGACCAGGGCCAGCGTGCCCGAGAGCCGCACGCGCTCGGCGGGCGGGTAGGCGCGGAACAGCATCGCCAGCCCGACGGGCAGCATCACGGCGCCGCCGACGCCCTGCAGCGCACTGAGGGCCACCAGCATCGGGAGGGAGCCGGCGCACCCGCACAGGGCCGAACCGAGCGTGAACAACCCGATCGCACCGAGCAGCGCCCGCTTGCCTCCGATGCGATCGCCGAGCCAACCGGAAACCGGGATGAAGACGGTCAAGGCGAGCAGGTACGCGATGGACACTGCGCCGACCGAGGCGGCCGACACGTCGAAGTCGCGCGCGATCGCCGGCAACGCGACCGTGACGATCGTCGTGTCGAGCACCGACATGAACATCGCCGCGACATAGACGACTGCGACCACGACTCGTTGAGAATCATTCTCATTAGGCATGCGGTCCAGCCTATGGAACCAGTTGAGTCTGTCAACCATATGGGGCGACCGTAAGCTGATGGCATGCCCCAGGGCACCGATTCGGCAGCCGACGCAGCCCTCACCGCATGGTGCCGGATGCGGGAGCTGATCGCCTCCCCCGACGTCGTGGCGGCCGAGCACCGCTTCATGAACGAAGTCGGCCTCACGGCGGGACCGGTGCGCGCCCTGCGCGCGCTGCTCACGGGCGGGCCACAGCCGATGCGCGTACTCGCCGACGAGCTCGGCTGCGACAAGTCCTACGTCACGGGCCTGGTCAAACCGCTGCTCGCCAAGGAACTCGTGACGCTCGAACCCGACGCATCCGACGGGCGCGTGAAAGTGGTGACACTCACGGAGGCCGGCGCGAATGTCGCCGCGCGCGCCCAGCGCGTGCACGAGACGCCGCCAGAGGCGATCAGCAGCATGGCACCCGAGGCACTGCAGGAGCTCGCGCGCCTGCTCGGCGAGGCATCCGGATGAGCTAGGCGGAGCGCTTCGTGCCGGCCGCATGGAACGCAGCGGCGTAGTCGCGCGCAAAGGCGTCGATGTCGCGGGCGGGCCGCCCGAGCACGTCGGGCACGGCCGTCGTGACAGCCCGCGCCTCGCCCGCCGCGTAGTGCGCATAGTCCTCGACGAGGCCGTCGAGCTGCCAGGCCGGCACCACCCCGGCCAGCGCCGCGGCGAACGCGTCGGGCGCCACATCGATGAAGCGCACCGGCCGGCCCAGTGCCCGCGTCAGCGCCGCGGCGATCACTGCATGCCCCAGCGCCTCCGGACCCGTGAGGGTGAGCGTTCCGAGGGGCTCGGTCGCCGTGAGGGCTTCCGCCGCGACCTCGCCGATGTCCCTGGCATCGATCACGCTGACCGCGGCATCGCCGATCGGCGCAGGCAGCGTGCCGTCGACGGCGATGGGCACCGCCATGGCAAGCAGCCCCTGCATGAACAGATTGGGGCGCAGCGAGGTGCCGCCGATGCCACTGGCGCTCAGATGCTCCTCGACGGCGGCGTGATAGCGCAGGAATCGCACGGGAGAGTCGGCGCGCGCCGCGAACTGCGAGAGCAGCACGATGTGCTCCACGCCGACAGCCCTGGCCACGTCGATGAATCGGCGCTGCTGGGCTTCGGCCTTCTCCGTCGAGGGACTCACGAGATAGGCGGCGCGGACGCCGTCAAGGGCGCGGCGCAGCGTCTCGGCGTCATCGAACTCCGCGGCAACGGCCTCTGCAGCGGGGTCGGTGATCAGTTCGGGGCGGCGCGTGACGGCGCGGTACCTCACGCCGCGGGCGGAGAGCGCCGCGGCCGTGGCACCGCCGGTCGTGCCCGTGACGCCGGTGATGAGCAGTTCGGGTGCAGTCATAGGACAGTCCTTTCACTAGTGAGAGTGATCGGTCACTCACTTCAACGGGAAGCGCGATCGGCGTGCTCCTCGCCGGGCGGTGCGGACTCAGCCAGGGTGGCGGACTCCGTGGGTCAGGGTCTTGGCCCAGTCATCGGGCAGGTCCCAGATCTGCGCCGTCACGATCAGGTGGCACAGCTGCCCGAACGCCATGAAGCGCTGCACCTCATCGTTGGTCGCGCCCGAGCGGGTCTTCGCGAAGGAGGTGACGCGGGCGAGACCGGCCCGCAGTGCGGCGCCGATCTCGGGCACATCCGCGACGGACTGCGCATGGACCTGCAGCAGCAGTAGCCGGCGGTCGGCGATGAGCTGAGCGTAGGCGGCGCCCATCGCATCCAGCACCGCGTCGGCTGACTGCTCTTCGGCCTCGTCGGCGCCGCGCTCGAGCGCGGCGAGGATCTCGTCGAAACACCGCTCGAGGGCCGCGACGAACACCGCGTTCTTACCCGAGAACAACTTGAACACATAGGCCGACGAGATCTTCGCCCCGCGAGCGACATCGGCCACCGTGGTCGCATGGAAGCCGCCGCGCGCGAACGCGTCGATGGCCGCAGCCGCGACGAGTGGGCGGCGGCTCTCGGCGGAGGAGAGGACAGGACCGGGCATGTGAGTGACTATACACTCACTGCACTTGACCACCACATTTCGCCGCGAGTGGGCGCCCGACATGCTGCCGAGGGCGCCCCGGCCCCATCGAGGGGCCGAAAGTGAGGAAAGGTTTCGCGGTCGCTATTGAGCCCCGGTCAGTTGTCAGATAGCCTGACGATGGATTTCTACCCTGGGGGACGGTAATGGATTCGGATCGGCGCATGCCGTCGTGGCTCAAAGCCACGATTCGCAGCGCGCTGATCGCGACCGCCGTCGGAGGCGGACTCTTCGCCCTCTCGCAGGTTCTGGCGCCATCTGAGGCGCACGCCGAAACCGTCTCGGCCGAAGCACCGGCAGGTTCGGGCGACTCTCTGCTCGGCTCGACGCTGAGCGGCGTCGGCTCGACGCTCGGCGCCGTCACCGGCGTGGCGGACAGCACCGTCGGGGGCGTCGGAAAAGTCGTCACCGCGGTCACGACGCCGGTCAACACCACCGTCTCAACGGTGGTCTCGACGACGGTGAACGCACTTCCCGCACCGGTTCAGGCACCGGTCAAGCAGGTGACCGCCCCCGTCGTCAACACCGTCACCCACGTGACGCAGCCGGTCACGAACACGGTGTCGCAGCTCGCCGCCGCGAAGCCCGTGGGGAGCCTCGTGGGCGGCGTCTCGAGCACCGTCGACAGCGTCGTCACCGACGTCGAGCAGGTGCCCGTGGTCGGCGGGGTCGTCAGCGGAATCGCTGGTCAGAACCCGGTTTCAACCGTGCTTTCGCCTGCCGCATCCGGGCTAGACAACACCGTCGGCTCGGTTGCCGAGACCGTCGACACGACCGTTACCGACACCACGGGCGCGCTCACGTCGAGCCTCACGCCCGACGGCTCCGACAGCTCTGAGCCTGGCTCTCTGCCGACGACCGGCGGCGTCGCTCCGAGCACGCCAGATGCGATCGGCACGCCCGACGCGTCGACGAGCGCGCACGCCGTCGCCGATTCGGATTCCAGCTCGGTCGCCGCCCCTCTCGAGGCCGTCGGCGCAGCGACCAACGCGGGCGCACCCTCCGGGCCTGC
>NZ_JBLRDT010000008.1:0-29948 GCF_057512245.1 Gryllotalpicola sp. CP2-P1 | reverse complement strand
CTCGGGCTCGGGGCGACGGAGCTCTCGATGTCGCCCGCACTGCTCGGCGAGGTGCGGGCCGAGCTTCTGCGGCACACGCTCGCCGAGGCGCGCGAGCTCGCCGCGCTGGCGCTCGCGCAGCGATCGGCCGCCGACGCGCGCGCGGTCGTCACGAAGGCGGTCCGCACGCGCCGCTGAGCCGCTTTCGTGACGACCGGGACCGCTGGCGCCCCTGGCGCCTGGCGCCCCTCAGCCTCCGAAGCGCTCCGTCTTGATGCGGTCGGGGTCGAATCCGTCGTCGATCAGCCGGTTGGCGACGGTTTCGACGAAGGCGGTGGGGCCGCAGATGAAGAAGCGCACGTTCTCGTCCATCGCCGCCATCGCGACCTCGTCGCGGGTGAGGCGACCGGGCGGCCGGGTCACCTCGGGCGGCGCTTCCCGCGTGTAGAACAGCATCAGCTCGAACGGCGCCTCGGCGTCGGCCGCGAGCTCGTGCAGCTCGTCGCGGTAGATCACGCGGTCGGGGGAGCGGACCGAATAGAGCAGCGTGAAGGGCACCCGGCTGCGCAGGAGTCTGTGCCGGCGGGCCATCGCCATGAGCGGCACGACGCCCGAGCCGCCGGCGATCAGCACCACGGGCGACTCGTCCTCGGGGTGCCACACGAACCAGCCGCCGACGGGGCCGCGCACCTCGAGCTGCTCGCCGAGCTGCACGCCGCGCACGAGGTAGGGGCTCACCTCGCCGTCCGCGAGCTCCTCGACGGTGATCTCTGCCTCATCGCCGCCCTCGGCGCTCGCGAGCGAGTACGAGCGCTGGGCGGTGTACCCGTCGGGGGCGGTGAGGCGGACGTCGATGTGCTGCCCAGCGAGCTCGGAGCCGAGGCCCGGCGCGCGCAACCGCAGGGTGCGCGCGGCATCCGTCTCGAATCGCGCGGCGATCACCTCGGCGACCCGCCACGTGTTCGCCGCGCGATGCTGCGCGTCGGTGGCGGCGCTCGCGTCGCTCACCAGTAGCGCTGCTCGAGCCAGGGGTCGCCCCGCAGGTGATACCCGTTGGACTCCCAGAACCCGGGCTGGTCGTTCGGGATCAGCTCGAGGCCGCTCACCCACTTCGCGGACTTCCAGAAGTACAGGTGCGGCACGAGCAGCCGGGCGGGGCCGCCGTGCTCGGGCGCCAGCGGCTCGCCGTCGAACTCCCACGCGACCCAGGCCTTTCCGCCGAGCAGGTCGGCGAGCGGCACGTTCGTCGTGTACCCGCCGTAGGAGTGCGCCATCGTGTACTGGAACTCGTGATCGACGCCTTCGAAGAGCGTGTCGATCGCCACGCCGCGCCAGGTGGTGCCGAGCTTCGACCAGCTCGTGACGCAGTGGATGTCGGTCGTCACCTCCTGCTGGGGAAGCGCCATGAACTCCGCCCAGTCCCAGACCTTCTTCTCGCCGCGGCCGAGATCCAGGGTGAACGTCCACTGATCGGTGCTGACGCGGGGCGTGGGGCCGGCCGAGAGCACGGGGAAGGACTCGGTCAGGTACTGACCGGGTGGCAGCGACGGATCGCTGCGGCGTCGGCCCAGGAAGCCGGACGAAATGAGCGCCATGGCCTGAGCGTAGGGGCACAGCGAAATCGTCGCCACCTTCTGCGGCATCCTCGCGATCGAGGCGGCAGAAAGTGGCGACGACTGGGGTGGCGCCTAGCGGCGGCCGCGGATCACGGCCTGCTTCACCTCGGCGATCGCCTGGGTGATCTGGATGCCGCGGGGGCACGCCTCGGTGCAGTTGAAGGTCGTGCGGCAGCGCCACACGCCCTCCTTGTCGTTCAGGATGTCGAGGCGCACCTGCGACTCGTCGTCGCGGGAGTCGAAGATGAAGCGGTGCGCGTTGACGATCGCGGCCGGGCCGAAGTACTGGCCATCGGTCCAGAACACGGGGCACGACGAGGTGCATGCCGCGCACAGGATGCACTTGGTGGTGTCGTCGAAGCGCTCGCGGTCTTCGGGGGACTGCAGGCGCTCCTTGCCCTCGTGGGTCGGCTGGTGCGACTGCAGGAACGGCTGGACCTCGCGGAAGGACTCGAAGAACGGGTCCATGTTGACGATCAGGTCCTTCTCGAGGGGAAGGCCCTTGATCGCCTCGACGTAGACGGGCTTCGACAGGTCGAGGTCCTTCATCAGGGTCTTGCACGCCAGGCGGTTGCGCCCGTTGATGCGCATCGCGTCGGAGCCGCAGACGCCGTGGGCGCACGAGCGCCGGAACGAGAGCGACCCGTCCTGCTCCCACTTGATCTTGTGCAGCACGTCGAGCACGCGGTCGGTCGAGTAGACCTCGACGTCGTAGTCGACCCAGCGCGGCTCGCTGTCGACCTCGGGGTCGTAGCGGCGGATGATGACGGTGGCCAGGATGACGTCGATGGCCGGCGCCGCGCTGGCGGGGGCGGCACCGTCGTTGATCGTGTCCGTTGCAGTCGACATCAGTACTTCCTCTCCATCGGCGGGTACAGCAGCTCGCCGTCGTCGCCCTTCACGAAGACCACCGGCTTGTAGTCGAGCTTGATGTGGTCCTCCGGGTCGGGCGACGTCGCGTCGCCCGTCAGGTAGGCCATCGTGTGCTTCATCCAGTTCTCGTCGTCGCGCTTCTGGAAGTCCTCGCGCATGTGGCCGCCGCGGGACTCCTCGCGGTTCATCGCCGAGTAGACGACGACCTCGGCGAGGTCGAGCAGGAAGCCGAGCTCGATCGCCTCGAGCAGGTCGGTGTTGAAGCGCGAGCCGCGGTCGTGGATGCCGATGTTCTTGTAGCGCTGGCGCAGGTCGTGGATGATGTGCAGCATCTCGCGCAGCGAGTCCGCCGTGCGGTAGACCTGCGCCTTGTCGTCCATGTTCTCCTGCAGGGTCTTGCGCAGGGTCGCGATGCTCTCGCTGCCGCTCGCGCCCCTGACCTGCTCGACGAGCGTGCGCACGCCCTTCGCCGGGTCGTCGGGAAGCGGCGTGAAGTCGACGCCCTGCACGTACGCGACGGCGTTCTGGCCGGCGCGCTTGCCGAAGACGTTGATGTCGAGCAGCGAGTTGGTGCCGAGGCGGTTCGAGCCGTGCACCGAGACGCAGGCGCACTCGCCCGCGGCATACAGGCCGGGCACCGGCGTCGTGTTGTCGAGCAGCACCTCGGCGTCGGTGTTGGTCGGGATCCCGCCCATCGCGTAGTGGGCGGTCGGCATCACGGGCACGGGCTCGACGACGGGGTCGATGCCGAGGTACAGGCGCGCGAACTCGGTGATGTCGGGCAGCTTCGTCTCGAGCACCTCGGCGCCGAGGTGGGTGCAGTCGAGCAGCACGTAGTCCTTGTTCGGGCCGGCGCCGCGCCCCTCGCGCACCTCCTGCACCATGCAGCGGGCGACGATGTCGCGCGGCGCGAGGTCCTTGATGGTCGGCGCGTAGCGCTCCATGAAGCGCTCGCCGCTCGCGTTGCGCAGGATCGCGCCCTCACCGCGCGCGCCCTCGGTGAGCAGGATGCCGAGGCCGGCCAGGCCGGTCGGGTGGAACTGGAAGAACTCCATGTCCTCGAGGGGCAGGCCGCGGCGCCAGATCATGCCGACGCCGTCGCCGGTCAGGGTGTGCGCGTTCGACGTGGTCTTGAACATCTTGCCGAAGCCACCCGTGGCGAAGATCACGGCCTTGGCCTGGAAGACGTGAAGCTGGCCGGAGGCGAGCTCGTAGGCGACGACGCCCGAGACCTTGCCCTCGGTGTAGAGCAGGTCGAGGGCGTAGTACTCGTTGAAGAAGTTGACGCCGAGCTTGACGCAGTTCTGGAACAGCGTCTGCAGGATCATGTGGCCTGTGCGGTCGGCGGCGTAGCACGCGCGGCGCACCGGGGCCTTGCCGTGGTCGCGGGTGTGGCCGCCGAAGCGGCGCTGGTCGATCTTGCCCTCTGGGGTGCGGTTGAAGGGCAGGCCCATGTTCTCGAGGTCGATGACCGCGTCGATGGCCTCCTTGGCGAGGATCTGCGCGGCATCCTGGTCGACCAGGTAGTCGCCGCCCTTGATCGTGTCGTAGGTGTGCCACTCGGCGTTGTCCTCTTCGACGTTCGCGAGGGCCGCGGCCATGCCGCCCTGGGCGGCGCCCGTGTGCGAGCGCGTGGGGTAGAGCTTGGTGATCACGCCGACGCTCACGGAGGTGCCCTGCGCTTCCTCGGCCGCGGCGATCGCGGCACGCATGCCGGCGCCTCCTGCGCCGATGATCACGATGTCGAACTGGTGGTGGTGGACTCCGTCGACGACGGCGGCCTGTGCCTCGGGGGCGTGTGGGTCGGTCACGTTCTCGTTCTCTGTTCGGTTCTCTACTTGCAGAAGCTCAGGCTGGGGTCGGTCGGGCACGGGTCGAAGGCCGTGACCGTGTAGGTGCCGAGGATCAGCAGAATGATGACGGCGAGCAGGATGCCCCACTTGAGCACCCGGTTGATCGTCTGGTTGTGCGCGTAGTCGTTCACGAGCGTGCGCATGCCGTTGCCGCCGTGGATGAGAGCGAGCCACAGCATCAGGCCGTCCCAGATGCGCCAGAACGGCGAGGCCCACTTGCCGGCGACGAACGCCCAGTCGACGGCCTTGATGCCGTCGCCCTGCACGAGGTTGACGAAGAGGTGGCCGAAGATCAGGACCACGAGCACGACGCCCGAGATCCGCATGTACATCCAGCCCCACTTCTCCCAATTGGTGCGGCTCTTCTTCCGCTGAGCGGGGGTCTGGGGGGCGCGGGGCGCGTCGATGGTCGTCATGAGTGGCTCGGCTCCGTGAAGACGTTGTGCAGCTGGATCGGCAGGAACCCGGCCATGAGGACCACCCAGATCGCGACGACGATCCAGAACAGCAGGCGCTGGTGGCGGGTCGCCCAGGTCCACAGGTCGACCGCGATGATGCGCAGGCCGTTGACCGCGTGGAAGCAGATGGCGGCGACGAGCGCCGCCTCGCCGAGCCCGAGCAGCGGGTTCTTGTAGGTGCCGATGACGGCGTTGTATGCCTCTGGCGAGATGTTCAGCACGACCGAGTCGAGCACGTGCACCAGCAGGAAGAAGAAGATCGCGACGCCGGTGATGCGGTGCAGCACCCAGGACCACATGCCCTCGCGGCCCCGATACAGCGTTCCACCCAGCCGAGAGGGCCTCGGCGTGGGGGCTTCGATCGTCTGGCTTGACACGGACAACCCTCCCTGGCGGTGCGAACGGGTGCTGCGGTGCATCCGTCTCTTGCGGCATCAGTCTAGGGCGCGCGTCCCGGCGACCGTCACTAAGGCCACCCTAATTTGTCTCGACGTCAAGACAAATCGGGCCCGATCAGAGCCAGTTGCGGCGCCGGAACCAGAAATACAGACCGAAGCCCAGAACGAACATCAGGAACACCGCGAACGGGTAGCCGAGCACCCAGTGCAGCTCGGGCATGTCCGTGAAGTTCATGCCGTAGATGCTCGCGATGAGGGTCGGCGCGAACAGGATCGCCGCCCACGCGGAGATCCTCTTCGTGTCCTCGCCCTGCTGGTGGCTGAGCTCTGAGAGCGCCTGCATGCGCGCGTTCTGCCGCTCGCTCACGAGCGTCGCGTTCACCGTGAGGATGTCGCGCAGCATCGAGCGGAATCCGTCGACGCGCTCGTTGACGACCGTGAGGTGGTCGGCGACGTCGCGCAGGTTGCGCTGCAGCTCCTCGTTGACGTGGTACTTCTCGGCACCCGCCTGCAGGTTGTCCACGACCGTCGCGAGCGGATGGATCGCCCGCTGGAAGTCGATCACCTCGCTCGAGAGCTCGTAGATGCGCCGCGAGACCTGGGCGTCCTGGCTGTCGAACACCTGGCTCTCGATCTCGTCGATGTCGTTGGCGAGGCCGGCGACGACGGGCGCGTACTCGTCGACGACCGTGTCGATGATCGCGAACAGCACCGCCTGCGTTCCCATGGCGAGCAGCTCGGGGTCGGCCTCCATGCGGCGGCGCACGTGCGAGAGGTCGGGCGACTCGCTGTGGCGCACCGTGATGACGAAGTTCTGGCCGACGAACAGGTGCAGCTCGCCGAAGGCGACCTCTTCGGGCACGTCAAGGTAGTCGGCGGCCCGCAGCACCACGAAGAGCGTGTCGTCGTAGCGCTCGAGCTTGGGGCGCTGATGCGCCGAGATCGCGTCCTCGACGGCGAGCTCGTGCAGGTCGAACTCCTCGGCGAGCGAGTGGATCTCGGCCTGCGACGGCCGGTACAGCCCGATCCACGCCATCCCGCCCGGAGTGTCGTGCAGCGCGCGGAACGTCTCGGCGAGCGAAGTGGGCGAGGCGACGCGGATGCCGCCCTGATAGATCGCCGAGTCGACGATGGTGCGCCGCCCGGGCCTGGGGGGAGTGGGCGCCGTGCTCGGCGCCGACGGACTCGACGCCGCGTTCCGACGACCTACGAACGGCATCGACGGCAGGACACGGAGTCTGCGCTGAGCCATGAGCGATACACCTCCCCGGGACGCACGGACGGCTCGGGCATCCGCCCTCGCCAACCCTTGAGGGTACCCCCGGCGCCTATGCGGGGACCTGCGCGGGCCGACGCACCTGCGCGCGTGCCGCCTCGTAGTGCGCGAACAGCTCGCCGCAGAGGTCCGCCCACGAGCGCCCGAGCACCGCGCGGCGCCCGGCCTCGCCGAGGCGCCCCCTCAGCGCGCCGTCCCCGACGAGGGCCCGCACCTGGTTCCGCAGCTCGTGGTCGTCGCGGAACAGGAAGCCGTCGGCGCCGTACTCGACGAGATCGAGCGGGCCGCCCGCGGCCGGGGCGACGACCGGCAGGCCCGACGCGTGCGCCTCCTGCACGGTCTGGCCGAAGGTCTCCTCCTCGCCGGTGTGCACGAACACGTCGAGCGCGGCGTAGGCGGCCGCGAGCTCGTCGCCGGCGAGCCGGCCGAGATAGGTCACGGGCAGCGGGCGCAGGGCCCTCTGCACGGCAGGCATGGCGGGGCCGTCGCCGACGACGGCCAGGCGCATGCCGGGGATGCCGCGCAGGCAGCGCAGCCGCTCGACCTGCTTCTCGGGGGCGATGCGCCCGATGTAGCCCACGACGACCTCGCCGCCGGGGGAGAGGAACTCGCGGTAGCGCCTGGCGAGCGCCGAGCCGCGGTTGTTCGGGTGGTAGCGCTCGAGGTCGACGCCGCGGCCCCAGCGGCCGAGCCGCTCGAAGCCGGCCGCCTCGAGGTCGGCGAGCGACGAGGTCGACGGCGCGAGCGTGAGCGTCGCACCCTCGTGCACCCACTTGAGCAGGCGCCAGACGGCGCCCTGGGCGAGACCGAGTCGATTGCGGCGCGCGAAGCCCGCGACATCCGTCTGATAGATGGCGACGGATGCCACGCCCAGCCGGTTCGCGGCCGCGATGGCCTGCGCGCCCAGCAGGAACGGGCTCGCCGCGTGCAGCACGTCGGGACGGAAGTCGGCGAGCAGGCGCGCCACCTGCGGGTTCGGCAGGCCGACGGGGAACTGGCGGTAGGCCATCGCGGGCACGGTGTGCACGGGGAATCCGGCGTATTCGGGCGGCACCTTGGGCGTCGCCGGGCTGATCACCATCGCCTCGTGCCCGGCTGCCGCGAGCTGCTCGAGGATCCGGCACACACTCGTCGTGACGCCGTTGACCGTGGGAAGAAAGCTCTCGCTGACCACAGCTACCCGCATGGTGCTGAAGTTAAGAAGGCATCGTGGCGGCGCGGTGAACCTGCTGTGAACCGCGGAAGCACACCGGTGTAACTTCGACGGCGCAGGAGCGCCCTCTAGGCTTATGCGTCATGGCCAGCACCAGCGATGCCCTGTCTCGTTTCCACGCCGTGATCCCGGCCGGCGGGGTGGGCTCCCGGCTCTGGCCGCTGTCGCGGGCCGAGGCGCCGAAATTCCTGCACGACCTGAGCGGCAGCGGGCACAGCCTGCTGCGCGACACGTGGGACCGGCTCGTCCCGCTCAGCGGCACGGATCGGATCATGGTGGTCACGGGCCGCGCGCACCGCGGCGCCGTCGAAGAGCAGCTGCCCGACCTGGCCGACGCCAACATCGTGCTCGAGGCCGACCCCCGCGACTCGACGGTCGCGATCTGCCTGGCCGCGGCGATCCTGCACCGCCGCGAGCCCGACGTCATCATCGGCTCCTTCGCCGCCGACCACATCATCAGCCAGCTGAACCTGTTCGAGAGCGCCGTGCGCGAGGCCGTGCGGGTCGCGGACGCCGGCTACATCGCGACCGTCGGCATCCGCCCGACCGAGCCCGCCGTCGGCTTCGGCTACATCAAGCAGGGCGCACCGCTCGGCGTCGAGGGGGCCCCGAGCGGCCGTGCCGTCGAGTCGTTCGTCGAGAAGCCCGATCTGACGACGGCCCGCGGCTACCTGCGCGACGGCGGCTACCTGTGGAACGCGAGCATGTTCGTCTCGCGCGCCGACGTGCTGCTCGACGAGCTCGCGAAGACCAAGCCGCAGCTGCACCGCCAGATCCTCGACCTGGCGTCCGTCTGGGACGAGCCGAGCAAGCGCGGCCCCGCCGTCGACCGCATCTGGCCGCGGCTCGAGAAGGTCGCCATCGACTACTCGGTCGCCGAGCCGGCCGCCGCGCAGGGCCGCATGGCGGTCGTCCCCGGGCAGTTCCGCTGGGACGACGTCGGCGACTTCGCCTCGCTGGCCAAGGTGAACTCCGGCGGCCGCAAGGCCGAGCTGGCGATCCTCGGCGAAGACGCCCGCGTTCTCGCCGACGCGTCGAGCGGCATCGTGGTGAGCCAGTCGAAGCGCATCATCAGCCTGATCGGGGTCAAGGACATCGTCGTGGTCGACACCCCGGATGCGCTGCTCGTGACGACGACCGAGAACGCGCAGCGCGTGAAGTCCGTCGTCGACGCGCTGAAGCTGCAGGGCTCGACCGACGTCCTCTGACGCGGCAGATGTAACGGCCGCATTAAGAACAGCCGATCTGGCACGGGGCACCCCCGGCGATTAGGTAGCTTCTTCTGGTGCCCCCGCATGCACCCGCGCGGCACCCTGCAATACCTGTGGAGGGGTAAAAGTGAAGAACACAGCACGGAAGGCGATCGTCTCGGCGATCGCCGTTGCGAGCGGCGTGGCGCTGCTCGCCGGTTGCGCCCAGGCGCCGTCTGAATCCGGCGACGGGTCGACCGCGGCCAAGAAGGATTTCCTGCCCTGCATGATCTCCGACTCCGGCGGCTTCGACGACCACTCGTTCAACGAGCTCGGCTTCAACGGCCTGGTCAGCGCCTCGAAGTCCCTCGGCGTCGAGTACAAGAAGGCCGAGTCGAAGACCGACGCCGACTACCAGCCGAACATCTCGAGCATGGTCGCGCAGAACTGCAACCTGATCATCACGGTCGGCTTCAACCTCGCCGACGCGACGAAGTCGGCCGCAGCGCAGAACCCCGACACCGACTTCGCGATCATCGACGACAACTCGATCACCGCTGACAACGTGCAGCCGATCATCTTCGACACGGCGCAGGCGGCCTTCCTCGGCGGCTACGCCGCGGCGAGCTACTCGAAGACCGGCACCGTCGGCACCTTCGGCGGCCAGCAGATCCCGACCGTGACGATCTTCATGGACGGCTTCGCCGACGGCGTCGCGTACTACAACAAGCAGAAGAACAAGGACGTCAAGGTCGTCGGCTGGAACGTGCAGAGCCAGAAGGGCTCCTTCACGGGCGGCTTCGACGCCAACGACACCGCGCAGAACACGGCCCAGGGCATCATCGACCAGGGCGCCGACGTGATCATGCCGGTCGGCGGCCCGATCTATCAGTCGGCGGCGACCGCGATCAAGAACTCCGGCAAGTCCATCGTGATGATCGGTGTCGATGCGGACGTGTACAACACCGACCCGTCGGTGCGCAGCATCCTGCTCACGTCCGTCATGAAGGGCATCGACCCCTCCGTGCAGGCGGTCGTGAAGTCGGCGGCCGACGGCAAGTTCTCGAACACCCCGTACGTCGGCACGCTGAAGAACGACGGCGTGGGCCTCGCTCCGTTCCACGACTTCGAGTCGAAGGTCGACCCGGGCCTGCAGGGCGAGCTCGACAAGATCAAGCAGGGCATCATCGACGGGTCGATCACGGTCGACTCGCCTGCGAGCCCCAAGTCCTGATCTCGTAACTCCTGAAGCGGCCGGCCGGGGGCGAACCCCTCGGCCGGCCGCTTTCTATCTGTCGCCCCGACCCCGGGCGGAAAGGTAGCGTTTCCCGTATGAAGCTCGAACTGCGCGGCATCACCAAGCGCTTCGGAAGCCTCACCGCCAACGATCACATCTCCCTCACCGTCGAACCCGGTGAGGTGCACTGCCTGCTCGGCGAGAACGGTGCGGGCAAGTCCACCCTGATGAACGTGCTCTACGGCCTGTACCAGGCCGACGAGGGCGAGATCCTCCTCGACGACGAGGTGCAGCATTTCGCCGGCCCCGGTGACGCGATGAAGGCGGGCATCGGCATGGTGCACCAGCACTTCATGCTGATCCCGGTGTTCACGGTCGCCGAGAACGTGATGCTCGGGCACGAGCAGACGAAGGGCCTCGGCCGCCTCGACCTCGCCGCGGCTCGCGCGAAGGTGCGCGAGATCTCGCAGCGCTTCGGCTTCGACGTGGACCCCGACGCCATCGTCGAGCAGCTGCCGGTCGGCGTGCAGCAGCGTGTCGAGATCATCAAGGCGCTCAGCCGCGACGCCAAGGTGCTCGTCTTCGATGAGCCGACCGCCGTGCTCACCCCGCAGGAGACCGACGAGCTGATGGGCATCATGCGCCAGCTCAAGGAGCAGGGCACCGGCATCGTCTTCATCACCCACAAGCTGCGCGAGGTCCGCGAGGTCGCGGACCGCATCACGGTCATCCGCCTGGGCAAGGTCGTGGGCGAGGCCTCGCCCACCGCGAGCAACTCCGAGCTGGCCTCGCTCATGGTCGGCCGCGCGGTCGAGCTCACGGTGCAGAAGGAGCCGGCCAAGCCGGCGGATGCCGCGCTGGTGGTCGACCACCTGACGGTGCTCGACGCCCTCGGCCAGAAGGTCGTGAACGACGTCAGCTTCCAGGTGCACGAGGGTGAGATCCTCGCCATCGCCGGCGTGCAGGGCAACGGGCAGACCGAGCTCACCGAGGCGCTGCTCGGCCTGCAGTCCCGCGTCGACGGCTCCATCACCCTCGACGGTGCCGAGCTCGTCGGCAAGGGCGTGCGGCAGGTGCTCGACGCGGGCGTCGGCTTCGTGCCAGAGGACCGCAACGAGGACGGCCTCGTGGGCGAGTTCACCATCGCCGAGAACCTCATGCTCGACCGCTCGTCGGGCGCGCCGTTCGTCAAGGGGGCCAACCTGCAGACCAAGGCGCTCAACGCCTTCGCGGAAGAGAAGGTGAAGGAGTTCGACGTGCGCGCGCAGTCGATCCAGACCCACGTCGGCCGGCTCTCCGGCGGCAATCAGCAGAAGGTCGTGCTCGCGCGCGAGCTGTCCCGCGAGCTGCGCCTGCTCGTCGCGGCGCAGCCGACGCGCGGCCTCGACGTCGGCTCGATCGAGTTCGTGCACAAGCGCATCGTCGCCACCCGCGACGAGGGCGTTCCCGTCATCGTCGTCTCGACCGAGCTCGACGAGGTGGTCGCGCTCGCCGACCGCATCGCCGTCATGTACCGCGGCGGCATCGTCGGCATCGTGCCGGGGGACACGCCCCGCGACGTGCTGGGACTGATGATGGCGGGCGAGGCGCCCGAGCTCGCGGGGGAGGCTGCGTGATGAGCGACCCCACGAACGAGGCAGAGACCACGACGGATGCCCCGCAGCAGGCATCCCCGGCCGACTCGGCAGCCGCGCCCCAGCAGCCCTCGACCGCCCCGCAGCCCGCGGTGACCACACGGGGCCAGCGGGCGCTGCGCGAGATCATGGGCGGCAGCTTCGTGATCTCGGTGCTCGCCGTGTTCCTCGCGCTCGTCGTCGGCGCGGTGCTCATCGCCCTGACGGACCCGGGCGTGCAGCAGGCCTCCGGCTACTTCTTCGCGCGGCCCGGCGACACCTTCCGGGCCATCTGGGCGGCGGTCGGCGGCTCGTACACGTCGCTGTTCCAGGGCGCGATCTTCAACACCGGCGCGTTCACCTTCTCGGCCGGAATCCAGCCGCTGATGAACACGCTGAGCGCGGCGACGCCGCTGATCTTCGGCGGGCTCGGCATCGCGCTCGCCTTCCGCATCGGACTGTTCAACATCGGCGGCCAGGGCCAGATCCTCATCGGCGGCGCCTTCGCCGGCTGGGTCGCCTGGTCCTTCCCGATGCCGTTCCCCCTGGCGCTCATCGTCGCGATCGTCGCAGGTATCGTCGGCGGCGCGGTCTGGGCGGGCATCGTGGGCTGGCTCAAGGCGCAGACCGGCGCGCACGAGGTGATCGTCACGATCATGCTCAACTACGTCGCGTTCTACCTGATCTCGTTCCTGCTGCGCACCCCGGGCGCGCTGCAGGCGCCGGGCACCAACAACCCGAAGTCGCCCGCGATCCCCGAGGCGGCGCAGCTGCCCGGGCTGTTCGGCATCCGCTACACGGTGACCTGGGCGTTCGTGCTCGCGATCGCCGCCGCGTTCGCCTACTGGTGGCTGATGAACCGCTCGAACCTCGGCTTCCGCTTCCGCGCCGTCGGCGAGAACCCCAGCGCCGCGCGCACCGCGGGCATCGGGGTCGAGCGCATGTACATCTACGGCATGGCGATCGCCGGCGGCTTCGTCGGCCTCGCGGGTGTCAACCAGGTGCTCGCCACGACGCCGGGCGGCTTCTCCTCGGGCTTCGACGCGGGCCTCGGCTTCGACGCGATCACCGTCGCACTGCTCGGCCGCTCACGGCCCCTCGGCGTGTTCGTCGCGGGTCTGCTGTTCGGCGCGCTCAAGTCCGGCGGCTACGTCATGCAGGCGGCGAACGGCATCCCGATCGACATCGTGCTCATCGTGCAGTCGCTCATCGTCCTGTTCATCGCGGCGCCGCCGCTCGTGCGGGCCATCTTCGGCCTGCCCACGCCGGGCAGCGCCCCGCGGCGCTCGCGTCGCGCGGCCGGCGCCGACCGCACTGTCGCGAAGGAGGCCTGAGCCTTGACCACCACCACCGCCCCGGTCGCCGACGCCGCGCCCATCGTCCTCGAGAAGGTCGATGTGCGCAGCTGGAAGGTGCCCATCGCGCTCAGCGTCTTCGCCCTCGGCGCCGTCGTGCTGTTCATCGTCTTCGCGCGCTCGGGGCACACCGAGTTCCGGTTCAGCCAGAGCGAGGACTTCTTCCGCATTCCCGACCTCACGGTGCCGTCCGCGCCCGTCGGCATCGTGCTCGCGATCGTCACGGTCGTGATGGCCCTGCTCAGCTGGGCCGCGGTCGCGAGAGGCGTGCGCGTCCCGATGTGGTTCACGGCGCTGTTCGCCGTCGTCTTCATCGTCGGATTCCTCGCGTGGGCGGCTCAGGGCGACCGCCCGCTGCCCGTCACCTCGCTGCTGCTCGGCGCGGTGACGCTGTCGGTGCCCCTCGTGTTCGGCGCTCTCGGCGGTGTCATCGGCGAGCGGGCCGGCGTGGTGAACGTCGCCATCGAGGGCCAGCTGCTCGGCGGCGCGTTCTGCTCGGCGCTCGTCGCCTCTGCCACCGGCAGCATGACCCTCGGCCTCGTCGCCGCGGCGGTCGCCGGCGTGCTGGTCGCGTTCATCCTCGCGGCGTTCGCGATCAAGTACCTCGTCGACCAGGTCATCGTCGGCGTCGTCATCAACGTGCTCGTGACCGGCCTCACGAACTTCGGCTACACGAAGATCCTCGCGGCCGACCCCGAGCACCTGAACACGCGGATGACGCTGCCCGACCTGCCGATCCCCGGCCTGTCCGAGATCCCGGTCATCGGGCCGGTCTTCTTCGACCACTCGATCATCGTGTACATCGCCTACGTGGCCGTCGCGGCGGTGTGGTTCGGGCTATTCCACACCAAGTGGGGCCTGCGCGTGCGCGCGGTGGGCGAGCACCCGCAGGCGGCCGACACGGTCGGCATCAACGTCAACGGCACGCGGTTCTGGAACGTGTCGCTCGCCGGCGCCGTGGCGGGCCTCGGCGGGGCGTTCTTCACCCTCGGCTCTGTCGGCATCTTCACCAAGGAGATGACGGCGGGCCAGGGCTACATCGCCCTCGCCGCGGTGATCTTCGGCCGCTGGGACCCGATCCGCGCGACGCTCGCCGCCCTGCTGTTCGGCTTCGCCACCAACCTGCAGAACACGCTCGGCATCATCGGCTCGCCCGTGCCGAGCGAGTTCCTGCTGATGCTGCCCTACCTCGTGACGATCTTCGCCGTGGCCGGTCTCGTCGGAAAGTCTCGCGGCCCGGCCGCCAGTGGGAAGCCGTATGTCAAGTAACGGCAGCTCGGCATCCGTCGACTGGGACGCGCTGCGCGCGGTCGCGACGGATGCCATGGGCAAGAGCTACTCGCCCTACTCGCGGTTCCCCGTCGGCGCCGCCGCGATCGTCGACGACGGCCGCATCGTGCGCGGCGCGAACATCGAGAACGCGTCGTACGGCGTGACGCTGTGCGCCGAGTGCTCGCTCGTCTCCGACCTCGTGATGAGCGGCGGGGGCAGGCTCGTCGCCTTTACCTGCGTCGACGGGCACGGCGCCGTGCTGATGCCGTGCGGGCGCTGCCGGCAGCTGCTGTTCGAGCATTCCGCGCCGGGAATGCTGCTCGAGACGGTGTCGGGCGTGAAGACGATCGACGAGGTCCTGCCGGACGCGTTCGGCCCCCGAACCCTCGAGGAGTACTCCAACTGATGACAGTCGAACCCTTCGACGCAGTCCAGCTGATCGCCGCCAAGCGCGACCGCGGCACGCTCACCACCGCCCAGATCGAGTGGCTGGTCGACGCGTACACCCGCGGCTACGTCGCCGACTCGCAGATGTCCGCGCTCGCGATGGCGATCCTGCTGAACGGCATGACGCGCCAGGAGATCCGCGACCTCACGATGGCGATGGTCGCGTCGGGAGAGCGCCTCGACTTCACAGGGCTGGGCAAGCCGACCGCCGACAAGCACTCGACCGGCGGCGTCGGCGACAAGATCACCCTGCCGCTCATGCCGCTGGTGGCATCCTTCGGCGTCGCCGTGCCGCAGCTGTCGGGCCGCGGCCTCGGCCACACCGGCGGCACGCTCGACAAGCTCGAGTCCATCCCCGGCTGGCGCGCCTCGCTCACGAACGACGAGGTGTTCGCGCAGCTCGCCGGCCCCGTGAGCGGCGTCATCTGCGCCGCCGGCGCCGGCCTCGCGCCCGCCGACAAGAAGCTCTACGCGCTGCGCGACACGACGGGCACCGTCGAGGCGATTCCGCTCATCGCCTCGTCGATCATGAGCAAGAAGATCGCCGAGGGCACGGGCGTGCTGGTGCTCGACGTGAAGTTCGGCTCCGGCGCGTTCATGAAGGACTTCGCGAAGGCCCGCGAGCTGGCGCAGACGATGGTCGAGCTGGGCACGGATGCCGGCGTGGCGACCTCCGCTCTGCTGACCGACATGAACGTGCCGCTCGGCCTCACCATCGGCAACGCGAACGAGGTGCGCGAGTCGGTCGAGGTGCTCGCGGGCGGTGGCCCCGCCGACGTCGTCGAGCTCACGATCGCCCTCGCGCGCGAGATGCTGGCCCTCGCCGGCCAGCCCGATGCCGACGTCGAGGCCGCGCTCGCCGACGGCCGCGCGATGGACCAGTGGCGCGCCTTCGTCACCGCGCAGGGCGGCGACCCCGACGCGGCGCTGCCCGAGCCGCGTGAGACCCACACCGTCACCGCGCCGCGCGCAGGGGTGCTGACCAAGCAGGACGCGCTCGCGTTCGGCATCGCCGCCTGGCGGCTCGGTGCCGGCCGCGCCCGGCAGGAGGACCCCGTGGTGCACGCCGCCGGCATCGAGCTGTACGCCAAGCCGGGTGACAGCGTCGCCGCCGGCCAGCCCCTCTTCACGCTGGCCGCCGATGACGCGGCACGGTTCGACCGTGCGCTCGAGGCGCTCGACGGGGCCTGGGCGATCGGGGAGGCATCCGATCACACCCCGTCGCCGCTCGTCGTGGAGAGGCTGGGGCGATGACGGCGCCGGCCGTGCCCGCGCAGCGGCGCCCCTCGAGAGGAGGGGTGCGATGAGCGCACCCGACTTCGACTATCTGCTCGACGGCGTCAGCATCAACGCGCTGCCGAAGGTGAGCCTGCACGATCACCTCGACGGCGGACTGCGCCCTCAGACGATCATCGAACTGGCCGACGAGCTCGGCCTCGAGCTGCCCGCGACCGAGCCGCACGAGCTGCGCACGTGGTTCGAGAGCCGCTCGGAGGCCGGCAGCCTGGTCGAGTACCTCAAGACCTTCGACGTGACGGTCGGCGTGATGCAGACCGCCGAGGGCCTGGCACGGGTCGCCCGCGAGTTCGTCGAGGATCTGCACGCCGACGGCGTCATCTACGGCGAGATCAGGTGGGCACCCGACCAGCACCTCACGCGCGGGCTCACCCTGGACCAGGCGGTGGACGCGGTCCAGTCCGGCATCGACCAGGCCGTCGCGCAGGTCGAGGCGGCCGGCGGCTACATCCGCATCGGCCAGCTGCTGTCGAGCCTCAGGCAGAACCCGGGGCATGCGATCGAGGTCGCCCGGCTCGCCGTGCGGCACCGTGACAGCGGCGTGGTCGGGTTCGACACCGCGGGGCCGGAGGCCGGGTTCCCGGCGTCGAGCATGCGCGCGGCGTTCGACTACCTGGCGTCCGAGTGGTTCCCCGTCACCGTGCACGCGGGCGAGGCCGACGGGCTCGAGTCGATCCGCTCGGCCCTGCTCGACGGCCGCGCGCTGCGGCTCGGCCACGGGGTGCGTCTCGCCGAGGACCTGCTGATCGAGCGGCAGGACGACGAGAACACGTATGTCTCGCTCGGCCTGCTGAGCCAGTGGGTGAAGGACCGCGAGATCGCGCTCGAGACGAGCCCGACCAGCAACCTGCAGACCGGCGCGATCGCGCAGTGGGGGCAGACGCTCGCCGAGCACCCGTTCGACCTGCTCTACCAGCTCGGCTTCCGCGTCACGGTGAACACCGACAACCGCCTGATGAGCGGCACGAGCCTCAGCCGAGAGCTGTCGCTGCTCGCCGACGCCTTCGCCTACCGCCTCGACGACCTCGAGACGTTCCAGCTCAACGCCGCAGCGGCCGCGTTCCTGCCGATCGAAGAGCGCGAGGAGCTCATCGACCGCATCGCCGTCGGCTTCGACGCCGTGTAGAAGACCTCGCCGTCTTCGATAAAATCGATCCATGCCCCTGCCCGAGCTTCCCGACCACGCGATCGAGTTCGACGTCGAGGCGAGCGACTGGCGGGCGGCGATGCGGCGCGCAGGCGACGCGCTGGTGCGCAGCGGCGCCGCGACCGCGTCCTACACCGACCGCATGATCGGCGTGGTCGACGAGTTCGGCGCCTACATCGTCGTCGCCCCGGGGCTCGCCCTGGCGCACGCGCGCCCCGGCCGCGACGTGCTGCGCGACGGCCTCTCGGTCGTGACGCTCGCCGAGCCCGTCGTGTTCGGGCACCCGCACAACGACCCGGTCTCGGTCGTCGTCGGCATCGCGAGCGTGAGTCCCGAGACCCACGTCGGCCTCGTCGCCGAGATCGCAAACGTGTTCAACGACCCGCAGGCGATCCCTGCGCTGTGCGCCGCGGCCACGCCCGACGAGGTGCGCCGGGTCCTCGGCGCCTAGCAGCCCCACGCGTCGTCGGGCAGAACCCCTCAGAACTCAGGGCACGAGCAGGGGGCGCAGCGCCGCATCGAGCGCGGCCAGCCTGGCCGAGGCATCCGCCCCGGAATCGCCCCGCACGTCGAGATAGACCTTCAGCTTCGGCTCGGTGCCGCTGGGGCGGATCATCACCCGCGACCCGTCCGCGGTCAGGATGCGCAGGATGTTGTCCACGGGCAGCCCGGCGACGCCCGTCGCGAGGTCGTCGAACGACGTGACCGCGGCAGCGCCGAGCTCGCGCGGCGGCTCGGCCCGCAGGCGGTCCATGATGCGGCCGCGCTCGGAGAGATCCGAGACGCGCACTGAGATCTGGCCGCTCGCGAAATGGCCGATGCGAGCGGCGATGAGCTCGAGCTGGTCGGCCACCGTCCGGCCCGCGGCCTTCCAGCGCAGGGCGAGCGCGAGGAAGCGCGCCGCTGCCGAGATGCCGTCCTTGTCGCGCACGGTCTCGGGGTTCACGAGGTACCCGAGCGCCTCCTCGTAGCCGAACAGCAGCCCGGGGGCGCGCGAGATCCACTTGAAGCCCGTGAGCGTCGCGACGTAGTCGAGCCCGAAGTGGGCGGCGACCTCGCCCAGCGCCGGGGCCGACACGATCGACGACGCGAGCACGCCCTTCTCGCGGTGGGCGCCGTGCGCCGCACCGGCCTCTTCCTCGGCGGCCGCCCAGCCGAGCAGCGTGCCCACCTCGTTGCCGGAGAGGCGGCGCCAGCCGCCCTCCGCGCTCGGGTCGGGGATCGCGACGGCGAAGCGGTCGGCGTCCGGGTCGTTCGCGATGATCAGCTCGGCGCCGTGCTCGCGGGCGGTCTGCATGGCGAGGTCGAGCGCGCCCGGTTCCTCGGGGTTCGGGAACGACACGGTCGGGAAGGCCGCGTCGGGCTCCTGCTGGGCGGCGACGCTGACGGGAGCCGGCAGCCCGGCGGCCTCGAAGACGCGCGAGGCGGTGTCCCACCCGACGCCGTGCATGGCGGTGTACACGACGTCGAGGCTCGTGCCCTCTGGCAGCTCGCCGGCAACGGCCGCCGTGGCCGCGACATACGAGAAGACGAGCGACTCGTCTGCAAGTGCGTAGTCGCTCGAGCGCGGCAGGCTCGTGATCGGGCCCGCTGCGGCGACGGCCGCGATGTGCGCCGCGATCTCGGCGTCGGCGGGCGGCACGATCTGCGAGCCGTGGTCGTCGCCGCCGAGGTACACCTTGTAGCCGTTGTCGCGGGCCGGATTGTGCGAGGCCGTCACCATCACGCCGGCCGCGGCGTCGAGGTGGCGCACGGCGTAGGCGAGCACGGGCGTCGGCAGCAAGCGCGGCAGCAGCGTCGTGCGCACGCCGGCGCCCGCGAAGATCTCGGCGGAGTCCTCGGCGAACACCCGCGAGTTCTTGCGGCCGTCGTAGCCGATGACGACGGATGCCTCGTCGCCGCGCTTCTCGCGCAGGTAGGCGGCGAGACCCGCTGCGGCCTGCGTGACGAGCACGCGGTTCATGCGGTTCGGGCCGGCGGCGAGCTCGCCGCGCAGGCCGGCCGTTCCGAAGGCGAGGCGCTCGTCGAACCGCGCGTGCAGCTCGCTGAGGGCGGCCTGGTCGCCGTCGGCCGCACTCGCGATCAGCGACTCGAGCTCTGCACGGGTCTCGGCATCCGGGTCCTGCGCGACCCAGGCGCGGGCCGCGTCGACGACGGCATCCGCCCCACGGCTCTCGACATCGCTCACAGCTGCCCCACGATCTTCGCGAGCAGCGCCGAGATCACCGGCTCTGCGGCCTGGCCGGCCTCGATCACCTCGGCGTGCGAGAGCGGGGTCGGCGAGATGCCGGCGGCGAGGTTGGTGATGAGCGACAGGCCCAGCACCTCCATGCCGGCCTGGCGGGCGGCGATGGCCTCGAGCGCCGTCGACATGCCGACGATGTGGCCGCCGATCGTCTTCGCGAACTGCACCTCGGCCGGGGTCTCGTAGTGCGGCCCGCGGAACTGGACGTAGACGCCCTCGTCGAGGCTCGGGTCGACGCTCTTCGCGAGCTCGCGCAGGCGCGCCGAATAGAGGTCGGTCAGGTCGATGAAGGTCGCGCCCTCGAGGGGGCTCGAGGCGGTGAGGTTGATGTGGTCGCTGATGAGCACCGGCGTTCCGGCCTGCCAGTGCGGCTTGATGCCGCCCGCGCCGTTGGTGAGCACCATGACGGATGCCCCCGTGGCGGCGGCCGTGCGCACCGAGTGCACCACGTGCCGCACCCCGTGCCCCTCGTAGAAGTGCGTGCGCGCGCCGATGACGAGGGCGTGCTTGCCGTTCGGCAGCGCGATCGACCGCAGCGTGCCGACATGGCCCTCGAGCGCCGGCTTGCGGAAGCCCACCACCTCTGTGGCGGGAACGGTCGCCACGGTCTCGCCGATCAGGTCGGCCGCCTTGCCCCAGCCGCTGCCGAGGGTGAGGGCGATGTCGTGCTTCGCGATGCCGGTCTTCTCGGCGATCTGCTCGGCTGCCTGGTGGGCGATGTCGAAGGGGTCGGTCTCGGGAAGGTCCAGGATCGAGGCATCGGGCATGTCGCGAGTCTATTGCCCGCCCGGGCGCCCCCGCCGAACTGGCAAGATTGGGGCCATGGCGTTCGAATTCGAGCGGAAGCAGCGGATCACGATCGTGGGCGGCGGCCCCGGCGGCTACGAGGCGGCGCTCGCCGGCGCCCAGCTCGGCGCCGATGTGACGGTGGTCGAGCGCTCCGGCATCGGAGGCTCGGCGGTCATCACCGATGTCGTCCCGTCGAAGACGCTGATCGCGACGGCCGAGGCCGCGAAGAACATCCCCGATGCGGTGGGTCTCGGCGTGCAGTTCTTCACCCGCGGCGAGGATCAGCGCCCGCACCGCCCCGAGATCGCCGTCAACCTCGCGGCCGTGAACAAGCGCATCCTCGGGCTCGCGCGCCAGCAGGGCGAGGACATGCGCTCGGAGCTCGTGCGCGCCGGCGTGACCATCATCGACGGCGTGGGTCGGCTCGAGGGCGAGCGCACCGTCGTGGTCTCGACGGGCACCGGCCGCGGCAGCACCGACTTCGACCGCATCGAGTCCGACACGATCGTGCTCGCCGTGGGCGCGAGCCCGCGCGAGTTGCCGACGGCGAAGCCCGACGGTGAGCGCATCTTCACGTGGACGCAGCTCTACGGCCTCAAGAGCCTGCCCGAGCACCTCATCGTCGTCGGGTCCGGCGTCACCGGCGCCGAGTTCGCCTCGGCGTACATGAACCTCGGTGCGAAGGTCACCCTCGTCTCGAGCCGCGATCAGGTGCTGCCGGGCGAGGACTCCGATGCGGCGCGCATTCTCGAGGACGTCTTCACCCGCGGGGGCATGACCGTGCTGTCGAAGTCGCGCGCCGAGACGGTCGAGCGCACCGACGACGGCGTGCTGGTCACCCTCACCGACGGCCGCACCGTCGAGGGGTCGCACTGCCTCATGGCGGTCGGCTCGATCCCCAACACGGCCGGCATCGGCCTCGAGGAGGCCGGGGTGCAGCTCGCGCCCAGCGGGCACATCCGGGTGAACCGGGTCGCGCGGACCTCCGTTCCCAACATCTACGCGGCGGGCGACTGCTCCGACGTCCTTCCGCTGGCATCCGTCGCCTTCATGCAGGGCCGCACCGCGGTCTTCCACGCCATGGGCGACGCCGTCACGCCGATCGAGTTGCGCAACGTCACCTCGAACATCTTCACCCAGCCTGAGATCGCCACGGTCGGCTGGTCGCAAAAGCAGATCGAGGACGGCATCGCCCAGGGCGAGATCTACAAGCTGCCGCTGCAGACCAATGCGCGCGCCAAGATGCAGGGCATCAAAGACGGCTTCGTGAAGCTCTTCGCCCGCACCGGCTCGGGCACCGTGATCGGCGGCGTCATCGTCGCGCCGCGCGCGAGCGAGCTCATCTTCCCGCTCGCGCTCGCCGTCGAGCACCGCCTCACCGTCGACGACGTGGCGAGGGCCTACGCGGTCTTCCCGTCGATCTCGGGGGCGATCACGGATGCTGCCCGCGCGATGCACATCGTCGGGGGCTGAGCCCGCGGTCTCACCCGCTGCACTTCCCTTCCTTCCCTTCTTCCCCCGAAGTGTGAGTTAGGGCTCCCTGGCGGCGGCTACGGGGACCCGAACTCACACTTCGGGGGTGCGAGGGGACTTCCGGGGGTGGTAGGGGACTTCCGGGGGCGGGGTCAGATCGCGAAGTCGGGCAGCAGCAGCTCCGAGTTCCTCTTGTGCCTGAGCGCCGTCGCGCCGACCGAGATGACGAGCGCCGCGAACATCCAGCACACCATCACGACCACCCCTGTCGAGACCCCGGCAGACCCGCCGGCGATCAGCGAGCGGATCGCATTCGCGCCGTAGGTCAGCGGCAGCAGCCCGTGCAGCACCTGGAAGAACGCGGGCGTGGTCTGGATCGGATACGTGGCCCCGGCCGCCGCGACCTGCAGCACGAGCAGGATCAGCCCGAGGAACCGCCCGCGACTGCCGAACAGCACCATGAGCGTGTGGTTCACGGCGGTGAATGCGAGCGAGGTGAGGCCCATGAAGAGCGCGAGGCCGACCGGGTGGGCGGGGTGCACACCGATGCCGAGCGTCACGACGAGGTACAGCAGAGCGGCCTGCACGAGCGAGATCCACGCGCCGCGCAGGTAGCCGAGCAGCGCGGCGAGCCAGCCGGGGCGGCCGGCCGCGATCGCGCGGTGCGGAATCGCCCGCAGGATCATGTAGATCGACAGCCCGCCGACCCACGCCCCGAGCGCCAGGAAGTACGGCGCGAGCCCGTAGCCGTAGCTCGGCACGCTGTGCAGCTTCGTCTCCGCCAGCGAGATCGGCTGGGCGGCGACACCGCTCAGATGCGTCTTCTCCGCGTCGTCGTAGCTGGGCACGGATGCCGTGCCCTCGGCGAGCTTGTCGGCCAGCTGACTCGAGCCCGAGCTCAGCTGCTGCGCTCCCGCGTCGAGGCTCTTCGCCCCGTCCGCGAGCTGCGCCGTGCCGGTGGCGAGCTGCTGCGCGCCGCTGTGGGCCTGCGCGGCGGCCGAGGCCAGCTGCGACGCCCCGCTCGCGGCCTGCTGCGCCCCGCTCGCGAGTGTCTGCGCGCCCGAGGCCGCGTCATGCAGCTTGCTGTCCAGTTGCGAGGCGCCGGCGGATGCCTGGGCGATCCCGTCCGCAAGGGCGGGCGCCTGCGCGCTCAGCTTCGAGGTGCCGGTCGCGAGCTGCTGTGCCCCGGTGCGCAGGGCGACGCTGTTGGCGTAGCCGCTCGCGCTCTTCGCACCGGCGACCTGATTGATGCCGTCGCACAGCTGTGCTGCGATCGGGTCCGCGGCCGTCAGCGGGTTCGCCGCGATGGTCGCACACGAGTCGGCGAGTCGGTCGACGCCGCCGGTGTACCCCGGGTCGCTCGCGGTGCCCGAGCCGGCCAGCCCCTTCTGGAGCGCCTGGGCGCCGCTGTTCAGCTGGCTCGCCGAGTCCGGAAGTCCCGTGGTCTGGTTCTTGAGGTCCGTCAGACCGCTCGAGAGGGTGTCGGCGCCTCCGGCGAGCTGCCCGGCTCCGTTCGACAGCGTCGTGGCGCCCGACGACACCTGCGCCGTTCCGCTCTTGAGAGACTGCGCCCCCGACGACAGCGTGCCGAGGCCGGAGGCGAGCTGCGATGCCCCCGTGGCGCTCTGCTGCGCGCCGGTCACGAGCGTCGTGGTTCCAGATTCGAGCGATCCGGCGCCCGAGGCGAGCTGCTTCGCGCCGTCGGCGGCCTCGCCGAGCTTGCCGCCGATCTGGTTGAAGCCGGCGTAGATCTGGCTGAGGTACTGCTGCGACACCGACTTGGCGGCCGACTGCGAGATCGCGAGGCCGACGGTCTTCGAGGCGACGCCGACGATGTAGTTGTGGCCGTCGTCGGTCGTGATCGTCACCTTCGAGGCGGCCGCGTCGAGCGGCGTGTCCGAGCCGAGCGACGCGGCGTTGGCGGAGAGGTCCTTCGGAAGCGTGATGGTGGCGAGGTAGGTGCCGTCTTTCAGCCCGGCGCGCGCGGCCGAGGCATCCGTCTCGACCCAGTCGAAGTCGTTGTCGGCGTCGTCCGTGACGAGCTCGTGCGCCAGCTGCTTGCCCACATCGACGGTCGTGCCGTTCTGCGTGACCGGCTGGTCGAGGTTGACGACCGCTGCGGGGATCTTGTCGAGGCGGTGCGTCGGGTCCTGGTTGGCCCACACGAGCGCGCCGCCGTAGATCAGGGGGATGCAGGCGATCGCCCCGATCGCGATGCGCACCGCGCGACTCCGCCGCTTGTCGGTCTCCGTCTGAAGTGGACGTGCCATGTCTCAACCCTCTCCACGCTGATTTACTGATGTAAATTAGCTCGCGAGGGTCTATCTTACACTTGTAAAGCTTCAATGCTGAAAGGATGAGCGAATGGATGCCGCGACCGATGATCCGCGTGCAGCGCGCTCCAAGCGCGCGCTGGTCGCGGCGGCCACCGAGCTGCTCGACGCGCACGACCTCGACGCCCTGTCCATCACGCAGGTCGTCGCAGCGGCGGGAGTCACGCGGCCCACGTTCTACCAGCACTTCGGCGACCTCGCCGAGCTCGCGCGCGCCGCGGCCGTGACACGCCTCGACACCGAGTTCGAGCGGTATCAGCCCGTCTCAGCGGATGCCGGCGACGGTCTCGCCCGCGTCGAGCCCGTCGTGCGACAGCTGCTCGAGCACCTCGCGGCCCACCGGGCCTTCTATCGCCGTGTGCTGCACGGACCGCGCTCGGGCTCGGCGGTGAACGCCGCGGTCGACCTGGTGGCCCGGCGCATCCTCGAGCGCTCGCCCCTGCTGCAGTCCGTGGCGGACCCCGAGTCCGAGGAGATCCGCGACAGCGTCGTCATCGTCTCAGGCGGGATCGTCTGGCTGCTGAGCGGCTGGCTCGGCACGCCGCTGACCGGGCGCGACTCGGTGGAGGCGATGGCGCACCGCATCAGCGTGCAGCTCGTGCGGCTCGCGCCGCGCGACGACTAGGGCAGCAGCGGGCCGCGGGTGTTCGTCATCGCGCTCGCCGTGGTGTAGCCGGTCTGCGACCCGGTGACCTTCGCCGTGATCTTCTTCCCCGCATACGACGCCGACGGCGTGAAGTGAGAGGTCGTCGCGCCCTTGATGGCCGCGCCGTTCGAGTACCACTGGTAGGCGAACTTCGTGCCGGTCGTCCAGGTGCCGGTGCTGATCAGCAGCTGATGGCCGACCTGCGCGGTTCCCGTGATCACGGGCTTTCCAACGGTCAGCCCGCTCGCCACGACCTTGCCCGTCGCGGCAGACGCCTTCGTCGTCGTGACGTAACCGGACTTCTTGGCTGTCACCTTGAGAGAGATGGTGTGGTTGTACTGGGCGCCGGTCATGGTGATCGAGGCCTTGTCGGCACTGCCGCTGATGGCTGAGCCGTTCTGGTACCAGGTCCAGCTCAGGCTCGCAGCGTTGGACTGCCACGAGCTCAGGTTGGCGAAGGTCAGCACCCGGCCCGTCTTCGCCGTGCCCGAGATGGTCGGCGTCGGGGTGCTGGCGAACGGCGTCACGTACTGGTTCAGGCCCGCAACGGTCGTGTCCAGCACGTCCTGGTCACCGGGGAACGTCCCCGTTCCGGTGGCGGTGCCGCCGTTCCACTGCCAGAAGGTCCAGGCGCCCCAGCCTCCGGGCATCGCGGGGCTGCCGGGCGAGGTGTTGTAGTTCGCGACCCAGAGCTTGGCGAGCGGCGCGATGGCGCTGCTGTTGCCCGTGCAGGTCTTCCACCAGCTCTGGCTCGTGTAGACGATCGGCGTTCGCCCGAGGCCAGACGTGACCATCTGGATGTAGGTCTTGATCCACGTCACCATGAGCTTCTGATTGACGGCCAGGCTCTTGTTCCACTTGGCGTCCGTGGTGACCCAGCACGTGGTCGTCGCACCGGCCTCGAGATCGATCACCGGCGGCAGAACATAGGCCTTTCCGGCCATCGACGACTTCACCTTGTTGACGAAGTCGGTGCCGCCCTGGTGAGAGCTGGCCCAGTTGCCCTTGCCGTCGCCCATGTCCGCGACGGCGTACGCCCCGTGAGAGATCCCCTTCGCGCCCGCCTCTTTCCACAGGGCGGCGAAGTCGGGGTTCGAGATGTTGCCGAGTTTGTCATCGGTCTCGATCGCCTTGATGAAGACGAACTTCGCGCCGGCCTTCACGCCGGCGTCGATGTCGGAAGCGGTCCCCGTGCTCACGTCGAAGCCCTGGGCCCAGCTCGGGTGCGGCGCCGACGGCGATGCGGCCAGCGCAGGCTCGGCGACGAGCGCGCTGGCGAGCACGAGCAGGGCTGCAGCCCCGGTGATGAACGTCGTGCGGGCCAGACGAGGCACGGCTCCCCTTTCGCGACGCTCGGGCGCGTCGCGAGAATCCTAGCCGGAAGTCTGGGAAACCGGCTTCTGGCCGCGGTCGCGGCTAGACGATGCTGAGCAGGCGCGTCCCGCTCGAGACCGTCGCACCGACCGTGGCGTTGATGCCCTCGACGCGGCCGTCGCGGTGTGCGACGAGCGGCTGCTCCATCTTCATCGCCTCGAGCACGACGACGAGATCGCCCTTGGCGACCTCGGCGCCCTCTTCGACGGCGATCTTCACGACCGTCGCCTGCATGGGTGCCGTGATCGCGGTGCCGGATGCCACGGGAACGCCGCCCGCGGAGCCGCGGCCGCCCGTCGCGCGCCTTGGGGCGGCGCCGGGCGGCCGCGCCGCCGGGGCGGCGGAAAGCAGCTTCGCCGGCAGCGTCACCTCGACGCGCTTCCCCTGCACTTCGAGCACGACGCTCTGCCGCTCCTCGGCCTCGCGCGGCGCCTCTGCGGCACCGCTCCAGGGCTCGATGCCGCCCGCCCACTCCGTCTCGATCCAGCGGGTGTAGATGCTGAACGGCTCACCGTTCTCGGGGGCGAACGCGGGGTCGCGCACGATGGCGCGGTGGAACGGCAGCACGGTCGGAAGGCCCGCCACCTCGAACTCGTCGAGCGCGCGGCGCGAGCGCTCGAGAGCCTCTTCGCGGGTCGCGCCCGTCACGACGAGCTTCGCGAGCAGGGAGTCGAAGGCGCCGGAGATCTCGTCGCCGGCCCGCACACCGGAGTCGACGCGGACGCCGGGGCCCGAAGCCGGAGTGAAGACGTGCACGGGGCCGGGCGCCGGCATGAAGTTCCGGCCGGCATCCTCGCCGTTCAGGCGGAACTCGAAGGAGTGGGCGCGCGGCTCGGGGTCCGGGTAGTCGAGCACGCCGCCCTCGGCGAGGCGGAACTGCTCGCGCACGAGGTCGATGCCCGTGACCTCCTCAGAGACGGGGTGCTCGACCTGCAGTCGCGTGTTCACCTCGAGGAAGCTGACGGTGCCGTCCTGCCCGATGAGGAACTCGCAGGTGCCGGCGCCGAGGTAGCCGACCTCCTTGAGGATCGCCTTCGACGCGCGGTACAGCTCGTCGCGCTGCGCGTCGGTGAGGAACGGCGCGGGCGCCTCCTCGACGAGCTTCTGGTGACGGCGCTGCAGCGAGCAGTCGCGGGTCGAGACGACCACGACGTTGCCGTGCGCGTCGGCCAGGCACTGCGTCTCGACGTGCCGCGGCTTGTCGAGGTACTTCTCGACGAAGCACTCGCCGCGACCGAATGCCGCGACGGCCTCGCGGGTCGCCGAGTCGAACAGCTCGGGGATCTCCTCGCGCGTGCGGGCCACCTTGAGGCCGCGGCCGCCGCCGCCGAACGCGGCCTTGATGGCGACGGGAAGCCCGTGCTCGTCGGCGAAGGCGAGCACCTCGTCGGGCCCCGCGACCGGGTTCAGAGTGCCGGGCGCCATCGGCGCGCCGGCGATCTCGGCCACGTGGCGTGCGCTGACCTTGTCGCCCAGGCGCTCGATGGCCTCGGGGCTCGGGCCGATCCAGATCAGGCCGGCGTCGATGACGGCGCGGGCGAAGTCGGCGTTCTCGGCGAGGAAGCCGTAACCGGGGTGGACGGCGTCCGCTCCCGAGCGGCGCGCGACGGCGAGCAGCTTGTCGATGACGAGGTAGGTCTCGGCGCTCGTGGTGCCGCCGAGGGCATAGGCCTCATCGGCGAGGCGGGCGTGCAGGGCGTCCCGATCCTGGTCGGCGTAGACGGCGACCGATCCGATCCCACTGTCCTTTGCTGCGCGGATGACTCGAACGGCGATCTCGCCACGGTTGGCGATCAGGACTTTTGAGATACGGGGCACCCCACCAGCCTACGAAGCTCGATGGAGGCGCATTTGGATGGCATGAACAAAACTCCCCGGAGGGCTTTGTGAGATCAGGTCAGAGGGGTGACGGGCGCTCAGGACGCGCCGGCGCGGTTCCACAGCTCGGTCCACTCGACGCCGAGTGAGCGCACGAGCCGGCGCAGCGTCGGAAGGGACATGCCGACCACCGTCGACGGGTCGCCGTCGATCTTCTCGATGAAGGCGCCGCCGAGACTGTCGATCGTGAAGGCGCCTGCGACCTGCAGCGGCTCGCCGCTTGCGACATACGCGTCGATCTCGGCGTCCGTCATGTCGGGGACGAACGAGACGGATGCCCGAGCCACCGCGCCCACGGCGGCGTTCGCCGTGCCGCCGCGGTGGTCGATGACCCAATGGCCCGAGTGCAGGACGCCGGTGCGGCCGCGCTGGCCGTGCCAGCGCTCGGTCGCGACGTCGGCGAGGTGCGGCTTGCCGTAGATGACGCCGTCGATCTCGAACGCGCTGTCGCAGCCGACGACGATGCCGTCGATCGGCGCTCCGTCGACCGCGCTGCCCACGACCGCCTCGGCCTTGGCGCGCCCGAGCAGCTGCACCATCTCCGCTGCCCCGAGCCGGCTCGGCTCGCCCGAGGCGGCGCGCTCGGCCTCCGCGGCGGCGACGGCGGCCGGCTCGTCGACGTGGGAGGGCACGACGACGGGTTCGATGCCCGCGTTGCGCAGCAGCCAGAGTCGGGCGGGCGATGTCGACGCGAGATACAGGCGCATGGGCCTCAGCCTACGAAACCCCCGTGGTCCCCCTTCGTGTCCCCCTAAGAGCCGACTGTTCTATACGTGTGTCTATGGGGACCATGGGTAACGTACAGCGACTCTCTTCAGCAGAGGCTGTCCGATCATTCGCCGATAAGGGTATGCAGGGCGAGTGCCATTGGGGGGAGTCGGAACGACATTCGGGTTGTCGTTCCGACTCGAGGCTTCCGGTGGGGGCGGGGTTCCGCCCCCACCGCAAGCCTGGTGGTTCCCGCCGCGGTTCGCCCGCGCTCAGGGCGCAGCCGAGCTCCGTCAGCCCTTCAGCTCGAGCCGCAGCGTCACGTCGCTGTCATCGTCGTCGGGGGAGCGCCGCAGGCCCACCACGGTGACCGACACCTCTTCCGCACGCGGCACCGTGCGCACGATGAGCGTGTCCGCATCCGCGCCCGCGATCGCATCGGCGAGGCGCGTGAGCATGCGGTCGCGCCGGGCGTCGTCGAGCTCGTCCAGCCCGCCCTCGTCGAGCAGGCTGACCGCCGCGCCCCGCCGCCGCGCGGCCGTCACCACGCGCCGCATCGCGTCGTTGAGCAGACCGCGCCCGCGGATCTCGTCGCGCATCGTCGCCTCGAGCAGCAGGCACTCGACGCGCTGCTCCTCGCTCAGCTCGCCGCCCGAGCGCGCGATCTCGGTCAGCAGCGGCTCGGCGAGGGTGTAGGTGTGCTCGAGGCGCCGCCGCCGCTCGACCACGTGCGCGTCGTAAGCGGCGCGCCACTCGGACGCTTTCCGCTCGACGGCGGCGAAGCGCTCGGCATCCTCGCCGGTCTTGGTCACCGCGTACATCACGACGTTCGCCGCGACGACCCACACGATCGAGCCGACCACGCCGAGATCGCCGAGCGAGTCGAACCCCGCCCACCAGATGGTGAACACAGACAGGAAGGCGATGCCGATCCAGGCGCAGGCATCCCGCCCGCGCACCATGACGATCGTGAGCAGGGTGCCGATCGCGGCGACGTACCACGTGGCGTAGCCGTTGGGCCGGCTCGGGTCGAGCTGAGACGAGACGGCGATGGGAACGGCGATCGACACCGCGAGATCGAACAGCGCGACCCAGGCCGGCAGCACGCGAACGGCGGGGCGCAGCAGGCTGAGCGTGATCGCCGCCGCGAAGGCCGCGAGCGACCAGAGAGTCGGCCACGGCGACCGCGGCACCTCGAGCGCCGACAGCCCGAGCACGACGTGGTAGGCCGAGAACAGCGCGGCGAGCAGCAGGATGACGACGCGCGAGGGGGCGATCA
>NZ_JBLRDT010000079.1:0-11814 GCF_057512245.1 Gryllotalpicola sp. CP2-P1 | reverse complement strand
AGTCGGTCGGGCCCGGCGAGCCGCCAGCGGATCACCTCGGGCGAGAAGAGGTCCCACTCGCTCGCCGGCTGCACCTCGATGCCGGCCTTGCGCCGCGACCGCACGAGCCCGAGCGTCTCGAGCACGCGCACCACCTCGCGCACGGCGGAGCGCGAGACGCCTTCGGCGGAGGCGATGTCGCCGCTGAGCAGCCGCGTGCCCGCCGGGTACTCACCATGCACGATCGCAGCGCCGAGGCGCTCGGAGAGTCCCCCGTGCACGGGAGCGAGGCGTGCGGCATCCGTCATGCGAAAAACATACAACTTGACCGACCGGGCGTAATATGACGGAGTTATTCCTGTCGAACTCCGGCGCTTCCCGCCAGATCAAGGATGCTCATGGCACTGACATCTGTTTCGCCCGCGCTCGTCAGCGCGGCCACAGCCGCAGCCACGCACCACGCAAGCGACGGCCGCCTGATCTTCGCCGCACTGCTCGGCATGGCCGTGATCATCGCGCTGATCACCTGGCTCAAGCTGCACCCCTTCATCTCGCTGCTGATCGGCGCCCTCGTGGCCGGCATGACCGCCGGACTCACGCCGACCGCCGCCGTCACGAGCTTCTCGACCGGCTTCGGCTCGACGAGCGCCTCGGTCGGCACCCTGATCGCCCTCGGCGCGATCTTCGGGAAGCTGCTCGCCGACTCTGGCGGCGCCGACCGCATCGTCGACACCCTCGTGAGCCGCGCGAGCGTGCAGGCGCTGCCGTGGATCATGGGCCTCGTCGGCGCGATCATCGGCCTGCCGATGTTCTTCGAGGTCGGCCTCGTGCTGCTGGTTCCGGTCATCATGCTCGTCGCGCGCCGTTCCGGCCTGCCGCTGATGCGCGTCGCGGTGCCGACCATCGCCGGGCTCTCGGCCATGCACGGCTTCGTTCCCCCGCACCCCGGCCCGCTCGCCGCGATCTCGGCGGTGCACGCCAACCTCGGCGTGACGCTCGGCCTCGGTGTCATCGTCGCCCTCGTCGGCGTGATCGTCGCGGGGCCGCTGTTCGCGGGATTCGCGGCGCGCTGGGTTCCCGCCGAGGTGCCCGCCCTGTTCGACACGGGGGATGCCTCACGCGGCGACACCGGAAAGGGTGCCATCGACACCCCGCGCACCGCGGCGATCAACCTCGGCGGCCGCGGTGACCAGCTGCGGCAGGCCGACCAGGCGGCGCACCCCGCCGCCGTGCGCCGCCCGGGCTTCTGGCCGACGCTCGTCACGATCCTGCTGCCCGCGGCCCTCATGCTCATCGCCGCGATCATCGACATCGCCGACGCGAACGACCCCGCCGCGTGGAAGACCGTCGTGGACTTCGTCGGCACCCCGCTCATCGCCCTCGGCATCGCGGTGATCGTCGCGATGATCGTCCTCGGGCGCGGCGCCGGGTTCAGCCTGAAGCGCACCTCGAGCGTCGTCACCGACGCGCTTCCGCCGATCGCCGGCATCATCCTGATCGTCGGCGCGGGCGGCGGCTTCAAGCAGGTTCTGGTCGACACGAAGATCAGCGACGTGATCTCGAACTGGGCCTCGCACAGCTCGATCAGCGTCTTTGTGCTCGCCTGGCTCGTCGCGGTGTTCATCCGCGTCGCGACGGGGTCCGCCACCGTGGCGACGATCACCACGGCCGGCATCCTCGAGCCCGTCACGCACCACCTCAGCACGCCGGGCGTCTCGCTGCTCGTGCTCGCGATCGGTGCCGGCTCGCTGTTCTTCTCTCACGTGAACGACGCGGGCTTCTGGCTCTTCAAGGAGTACTTCGGCCTCTCGATCGGTCAGACCATCAAGTCGTGGTCGGTGCTCGAGACCGTGCTGTCTGTGGTCGGCATCATCGTCGTGCTGGTGCTGAGCATCTTCGTGCATTGACGAAGGTGACGCCCCGCTTCTTCCCAGTCAGGCCGGGACTCTTTCCAAGTAAGGCACACCTAACCTAGTGTGGTGTTCATGGGTTCCCGTCATCGCAAGCACGTCGCCGACCGCGTCTTCATCGCGGGCGACCTTGCCGACGTGACGGCGATCCAGCACATCCTCTCCGTGCTGCCCGACGACGCCTACGGGCAGGTCTACATCGAGGTGCTCGACGAGCGCGACGTGATCGCGCTCGACGCTCCGCGCCGCGTGGCGGTGACGTGGTTGCCGCGCGTGGTGCGTGCCAGCGCCGTCCGCCCGCTCGCGTTCGCGACGCATGGCGAGGCGCTCGCCACGGCCATCGCGGGCTGGGTGGGCGAGTGGATGCCCGCAGCCGCGCGCTCCGAAGACGACGTGCTTGAGGCATCCGATCACCCCGCCTCGCCCTCGTCCGCTGCGGGCTCCGATGCCGCGCAGGACAACGTGATCATGTGGATCGGCTGCGCCGGCAGCGCCCGCATCACGGCTCTGTACGAGGTGCTGCAGGCCCGGCTCGCCGGACTGAACGCACTGCCCGATCTGTCGCATCACCTGAGTTGAACGAAGGAGTACCGATGTCCACTGAGACCCCCACTTCCGCTTCCACCTCCGCCGGCGCCGCCGAATCGGCCGAGCTCGCGGCCGGTGTGGCCCAGTTCCTCGCGCCGGTCGTCGTCGACATGGAAGCTCTCGTCGTCAACGGCAAGCAGGCGCACTGGAACGTGCGCGGCGCCGACTTCATCGCGATCCACGAGCTGCTCGACCAGCTCGTCGAGCACGCGCAGTCGTTCGCCGACGACTCGGCGGAGCGCATCGTCGCCCTCGGGCTGCCCGTGGACTCGCGACTTGCGACCGTCGCCGCGAAGACCACCCTTCCCGCCCTGAAGGACGGCTTCCAGGACTGGACCGACACCGTCTCGCAGGTCGTCGCGCTGATCGACGCAGCCCTGGTGACGGTGCGCGCCGCCGTCGAGGGCCTCGACGACATCGACCTCAACAGCCAGGACATCGTCATCGGCATCGAGCGCGGGCTCGTGAAGGACCGCTGGCTGCTGCAGTCGCACCTCGCTGCCTGAGGCGCGACGCCCTGAGCTCAACGCTGCCCAGCGCCGCGCCCGGCTCACGCCCCGGCGCCGTGCCGCGCCCGACTGCCGAGCAACTCGCTTGGCAGCGGATGCGGCTCGGCGCCTTCTTCCATTTCGGGCTGAACACCTTCCACGGGGTCGAGTGGAGCGACGGCACGCTGCCGGCGGCCGGCTTCGTGCCGGGCGAGCTGGATGCCGATCAGTGGGTGCGCACCGCGCGCGAGCTCGGCGCGCGCTATGTCGTGCTCACCGCGAAGCACCACGACGGCTTCTGCCTGTGGCCGACTGAGACCACCGCGTATTCGGTGGCGGCCTCGCCGTGGCGGGGCGGCGCAGGCGACGTCGTACGCGAGGTGGCGGATGCCTGTGCGCGGCACGGGCTCGGCCTCGGTCTCTACCTCTCGCCGTGGGATCGGAACGCGCCGCAGTACGCCGCCCCCGCGGCATACGACGACTTCTACGCCGCCCAGCTGCGGGAGCTGTGCGGGAATTACGACATCGCCGAGATCTGGTTCGACGGCGCCGGCTCTGAGGGTCGCGTCTACGACTGGGGGCGCTATCTCGAGGTGGTCCGCGAGCTGCAGCCGCGCGCCATGGTGTTCAACATGGGCGCTCCGACGATCCGCTGGGTCGGGAACGAGGACGGCCTGGCGGCCGACCCGGTGCGCTACGCCGTCGATCGCGGCGAGCTCTCGAACTACACCGACGACTGGGTCGACTACGGCGGCGCCCTCTATCTGAATCGCCCTGGGTTTCGTTCCTATTGGTTTCCGAGGCTGGCCTCTGCCAGTTCGGGTGGTTCGTGGTCAGCGTAGAAGGCTGCCTCGACTTCTGCTGGGGTGCGGTAGTCGAGTTCGGAGTGCAGGCGTTGGTTGTTCCACCACCAGACGTACTCCAGGGTGGCGACTTCGACCTGCTCAACGGTCTTCCACGGGCCGCGGCGGCGGATCAGCTCGGTCTTGTAGAGCCCGTTGACGGCTTCGGCCAAGGCGTTGTCGTAGGAGTCGCCCACGGTTCCGGTGGAGGGTTTCGCGCCGAGCTCGAGGACGCGGTCGGTGTAGACCATGGCCATGTAGTTCGAGCCGTGATCGGAGTGGTGGGTGAGCCCGGCAAGGTTGCCGCCGGCGCCCCACGCGGCCACCTCGAGGGCTTGCAGGGGCAGGATCTCGGCTTTGAGGGTGGAGGCGACGTTCCAGCCGACGATGCGCCGGGAGTGCACGTCGGTGACGAAGGCGACGTACGCGAACCCGGACCAGGTAGCGACGTAGGTGATGTCGGCCACCCACAGCTTCTGGGGCGCATCGGCGGTGAAGTGCCGGCGTACGAGGTCGGTCGTGCGGGCGCCTTCCGGGTCCGGCTTGGTCGTGTAGACGCGTTTGGAGCGCTTCACGCCGCGCAGGCCCAGGGCCTTCATGATGCGCCCGGTCTGGTCGCGGCCGATTGCCCAGCCCTGCCGCTTCATCAGCTGGTGCATCTTGCGGGTGCCGTACACGCCGTAGTTCTCGGCGTGGAGGCGGGAGATCTCACCTCCCAGCAGCTCGTCGCGCAGCGCCCGGGCCGAGGGGGCGCGGCCCTTGGCGGCGCGGTAGCCGCGGGCGGTGAGGAACCCACTCTCTGTCGCACCCAGGGTGCGGCAGATGGCCTCGACCCCGAAACGATGCTTCATCACGTCGATGAAGGCGATCATCTCGTCGTGGGGCGGTCGAGTTCCGCGGCGAAAAACGCCGACGCGGTCTTCAGGATCTCGTTGGCGCGCTTCAGCTCGGCGATCTCCCTCTTGAGCTGCTTGATCTCGGCCTGCTCGGCGGAGGTGACGCCGGGCCGGTGGCCGGAGTCGATCTCGGACTTCCGGCGCCACTTGCGCAGCGTCTCGGGCCCGATGCCGAGCTTCGTGGCGACATGACGGATCGCCGCGTACTCGGTCTCGTGCTCAGGAAGCGCCTCTTCGAGCATCCTGAGCGCACGCTGCCGGAACTCCGGCGCGAACTGACGGGGCATGATTCATCCTCCCAAAGGAAGCGGAACCAAACCCAGGGCGATTCAGATCCCTCGTGCGGGTGTCTGTGGGCGGTTGAGTCTCGGAGGCGACCAGGAGCGGCTTCGCTGTCCCGTCCACACCGTCGTTCTCGGCGGCATCGTCGTTCTCGGCAGCATCGGCAGCTGTGCCCGCAGCGGGGGTGAACGCGACGGATGAGCCGGTGCGTGGGTTGACGTAGGCGTCGAGGACGGCGCGGATGGCGGCGGCCTGCTCGACCGGCAGCAGCCCGGTGAGTCTCAGAGGCCGTCTCGAGCGTGTCCGAGGCGGAAGAACCGCTTCTCGATGGCTGCTTTCTCCACCGGTTCGGTGCCGTCGGGGTCGAGTACCAGCGCCCAGGCTTGCGCGGCTTCGACGACGGCGGTCGCCGGCAGGGTCTTGGAGAGTTCGATGAGGTTCGTGCACGCGGTGGTCATCAGCGCGGTCTCTGCGCGGTCTGTGGCCTCGAGCAGCGGGCCGATGATCGCGACCGCCTGCGCCCGGCCGAGGACGCCCTCGTGCACGGCGGTCTCGATGACGGGCAGCTTCGCCAACCGCCTGGCCTCCAAGACTCGCGCGTGCGCGTCCTTCGCGCAGGTGCGCGTCACGGTCTCCAGCGCACCCCAGGACTTCCGCGCCCCCAGCCGCCGGGCAAGCGAGTCCTCACCCAGCGTCTCATCGGTGCGGTGGTCGAACTCGCGGGCGACGGCGAGCTGCAGCGCCTCGACCTTCCGGGACAGCTCTTCCACCGCCTGCGCGGCACCCACCAGCTGGTCGTCGCTCAGGATCGCGAACGAGTCGGGCAGCACCGGGTCGAGGCACGCCGACGCGGCCGCGATGCCTTCCCCGAACGCCCCCATGGTGCACCCCCTGCATCAACTCCGTCGCCGATGAACCCGATGCCACGAGTATATCATCAGTTCGAATAAACAGAACAGATATCCACACGAGATTCGAAACTAAGAACGAATAGACTGCGAAAGCTTTCGCGCCTCAGCCCAGCTCGCGCGCGAAATACAGCCCCTCCGGCACCTTTCCGACATACGGCCCGTACTCGTCGATGCGCTGATAGCCGAGCTTCTCGTACAGCGCGATCGCCTCGGGCTGCTGGGTGCCCGTCTGCAGCACGACGCGCGAGGCGCCGTTCGCCGCGGCATCCGCTTCGACGGCCCTGATCAGCAGTGTGCCGACACCGCGCCCGCGCGCAGCCTCGACCGTGACGAGTCGCTTGAGCTCCCACTCGATGCCGCCATCGGTCTCGAGCCGGCGCAGCGCCGCGTGGCCGAGCGCGGTGCCGTCGGAGTCGAGGGCGAGGTACACGCCCGAAAGCGTCGCCGGGTCGAGCACGAAGGCGGACGCCCGCAGTTCCTGCTCGTCGGCCGTGAGCGCGGCCTGCAGTGCGGCGTAGCGCGGGGTGATCTCGGCATCCATCAGGGCGCGCAACCGGGCAGCGCGCTCGTCACCCCACTCGACCTTCTCGACACGGACGGTCTGTTCAGCGTGCGCGGGGCGGTTCATGCACCGATTCTTCCAGCAGCCGCCGACATCGCGGGGCCGGTCGCGATCGAGCTTCATACGCGGCAACACCGTGACCGATGTCGGCCGCTCCGCCTAGCGTGGTGAGCATGACGGCTGATCGCGATCTCGGGCACCCCGAAACGCCCGATCGCGCGTATGCCGACGCTTTGCAGGCGCGAGCCCGGCGGCGAGCGGATGCCGCGGACTATGTCACCTCGCCGTTCGCCGGCGCCCCGGCCGAGCTCACCACGGTCGTCGGCTCGGCCGTCGACGAGCTTGCGCCCGAGATCGCGGCACTCTCGCACCGGATCTTCGAGACGCCGGAAGAGGCGTTCCACGAGGTGCTCGGTGCCGCGGCGATCGCCGCCGCCGTCGAGCGGCTCACCGCGGCGCACCCGTCGGTGGGCGTCTACGGGCTCGACACCGCGGTCGAGGCATCCCTCGGGCCCGAAATAGAGGGCGCGCCCACCGTCGCGATCCTTGCCGAGTACGACGCGCTGCCCGGCATCGGGCACGGCTGTGGTCACAATCTCATCGCCGCGAGCGCGGTCGGCGCCTTCGCGGCGCTCGCGCGCCTCGGCGACCGGCTTCCCGGCCGAGTCGTGCTGCTCGGCACCCCCGCCGAAGAGGGCAGCAGCGGTAAAGAGCTGATGGCGCGCAACGGCGCCTTCGACGGCGTCGACGCGGCGCTCATGGCGCACCCCTTCGGCTACGACGCGATCGACCACCCCTTCATCGGGCGGCGGATTCTGCGCATGGAGTTCGAGGGCGTCCCGGCGCACGCGTCGGCGTCGCCGTTCCTCGGCCGCAACGCACTCGACGCCGTGACGCTCGCGTATCAGGCCGTCGGTCTGCTGAGGCAGCATCTGCCGCCGACCGACCGCGTGCACGGCATCGTGAAAGAGGGCGGCGAGCGGCCGAGCGTCATTCCTCGCCGCGCCGTGCTCGAGTTCTACCTGCGCTCGCACGCGGCCGACACCCTGAAGGAGCTGAGCCGACGACTTGCCGACATCGCCCACGGCGCTGCACTCGCGACGGGTACCGGGGTGAGACTCGTGTGGGACCCGCTGCCCGCCACGCTGCCGACGCGGTTCAACCGGCCGCTGTCCGAGCGGTGGGCGGTTCACCAGGCCGCACGCGGTCGCAAGGCGCTCACGACTGCCGAGGTGCCGAGCGAGCTGGCCGCGTCGACCGACTTCGGCAATGTGAGCGTGCGCGTGCCCGGCATCCACCCCGTGATCAGGGCGAGCCCGCCCGAGGTCGCACTGCACACGGCCGAGTTCGCCGAGTGGGCACGATCAGAGGCGGGCGACGCAGCGGCGACGGATGCCGCGTTCGGGCTCGCTTTGACGGCACTCGACTTCCTCGCCGATGCCTCTCTGCGTGACGCCGCTCGCGCAGACTTCGAGGCGGCCGGCGGGGTTCTGAACGTAGAGGAGTACTTCGCATGAGCGCACCCCTGCCGGTGGCAGACGGCCCCGCCGTCTACGCGATCCACGAGAACCCCGAGTGGTTCGGGGTCTTCCGCGACGCGTTCGCGGCCGAGGGGGTTCCCCTCGTCGAGTGGCTGCTCGTGGAGGGCGAGCTCGACCCGCTGTCCACTCCGCCCGAGGGCGTCTTCTGGTCGCGCATCAGCGCGTCGAGCCACACCCGCGGCCATATTCTCTCGAAGGAATATGCCCGTGCCGTGCTCTCGTGGCTCGAGGCGAGCGGCCGGCGCACGGTCAACGGGCGTGCCGTGCTCGAGCTCGAGGTCAGCAAAGCGGCCCAGCTCTCGGCGCTGAAGCGCGCCGGTATCGACGTGCCGCGCACGCGCGCCGCCGTGGGCACCTCACACCTTCTCGACGCGGCGCGCAGCCTGCATGACGAGCTCGCCGCCCCCTTCGTGATCAAGCACAACCAGGGCGGCAAGGGCCTCTCGGTCGCGCGCTTCGAGTCGCCTGACGAACTCGAGGCCGCGCTGAACGCGAGCGAGGTCGACGAGCCGCAGGACGGCATCACCCTCGTGCAGGAGTACGTGCAGCCGGCCGAGCCGTTCATCACGCGCGTCGAGATCGTGGGCGGCGAGTTCGTCTATGCCATCAGGGCCGACACCGCGCGCGGCGGCTTCCAGCTCTGCCCCGCAGACGCCTGCGCCATCGACCCCACGACCGGGAAGCCCGTCACGCCGCCGGGGGCGACCATCGCGCCGACGCCGGGGGATCAGCTCTTCTCGCTGCGCGACGGGTTCCGGCATCCGATCATCGAGCAGTACCTGGCCTTCACCCGCGCGAACGGCATCGAGATCGCGGGAATCGAGTTCATCGAGACTGCCGACGGGCGCGTCGTGACCTACGACGTGAACACCAACACGAACTACAACGCGGCGGTCGAGGCCGTCGCGCCCGTCTCGGGTCCGCGCTCGATCGCGCGCTATCTCGGCGGGCTGCTGGCAGATGGGTCCGCTGGTCGACTCGCGCGCAGCGGCTCTGCCGGTCGACTCGCGCGTAGCGCGAATGGAGACCGTTGACCGCCCCGAGCCTTCTGGAGCGCGAGGCGCTGCAGTTCGCGCAGGAGCTCATCCGCATCGAGAGCGTCAACCCGGGTGTCGGTGTGCCCGCGGGCGACGGCGAGTCACGCGCGATCGAGTACCTGCGTGAGCGGCTGACGGATGCCGGCTACCAGCCGCACTGGGGGGAATCCGTGCCCGGCCGCGCGAATCTCGTGGTGCGGATTCCGGGCAACGAGGCAGGCCCGCGCGGTGCCCTGCTCGCGCACGCGCACGTCGACGTGGTTGCGGCCGAGCCCGAGGGCTGGACCCACCCGCCGTTCGCGGGCGTGATCGCCGACGGATTCCTGTGGGGCCGCGGCGCCCTCGACATGAAGAACCAGGCCGCCGTGCTGCTCGCGATCGCGCGCCACTACGCGCGCGAGGGCATCGTGCCCCGCCGCGACCTGATACTCGCGTTCTTCGCCGATGAGGAGTCCGGCGGCGTGCACGGCGTGCGGTGGGTGCGGCGCGAGCACCCCGAGTGGCTCGCCGGCGCGACCGAGGCGCTGAGCGAGGTCGGCGGCTTCTCGGTGCCGCTCGGTGGGAAGCGCGCCTATCTGGTGGCGACCGCCGAGAAGGGCGTCGGGTGGGTGCGGCTCACGGCGCGGGGAGCCGCGGGCCATGCATCCCGCCCGCACGACGGCAACGCGGTGACGCGCATCGCCGCGGCAGTCGCGCGATTGGGTGAGGCGCGATTCCCGGCGACGCACACGCCGGCACTCGAGGCGTTCACGGCGCGGGCGTCCGAACTTCTGGGCGTCGAGCTCACCCCCGACAACCTCGAGCAGCACCTCGATCGGCTCAGCATCGCGGGGGCGATCGTGCGCGACGGCCTGCGCAACACGATCACGCCGACAGTGGTCAGCGGCGGGTACAAGTCGAACGTGATCCCCGGCGAGGCGCGCGCCGAGCTCGACACCCGCACCCTGCCGGGCCACGACGACGAACTGAAGGCGGCGGTGCGCGAGCTCGCCGGCCCCGACGTCGAGCTGAACCTGGGTAGCTGGGTGCCACCGCTCGAATCCCCGGCCGACGGCCCGCTCCTCGACACGCTGCAGGCCGCGGTCGCCGCCGAGGACCCCGATGGCATCGTGGTGCCCTACCTGCTGCCGGCGAGCACCGACAACAAGCACCTCGCCCGACTCGGCATCGCGGGCTACGGCTTCGTGCCGTTGCGCACCGCCCCCGACTTCGACGCGTACGGCCTGCTGCATGCGGTCGACGAGCGCATCCCGCTCGAGTCGCTGTACTTCAGCGCGCGCGTGACCGAGCGGATCCTGCGCGAGGCCTAGAGCGTGTCTCCTAATTGTCGGGTCCAGGCGATGACGGCGTTGAGGACGGCTGCGGCGCGGTAGACGGTGGCGAGCTTGTCGTAGCGGGTTGCCAGTCCCCGCCATTGCTTGAGGTGGCAGAAGCGGCGCTCGATGACATTGCGGCCCTTGTAGTCGTGCGTGTCGAAGGCGGGCGGCCTGCCGCCGCGTGAGCCGCGGCGTTTGCGGTGGCACTTCTGGTCGTCGGGCTCGGGGATGACCGCCCGGATGCCGCGCTCGCGCAGGTGGGTGCGGATCGCGCGGGACGAGTAGGCCTTGTCGCCGCGCACCGCGTCCGGGCGGGTGCGGGGCCGGCCCAGTGGTCGGGAGACGGACAGCTGCGCCATGAGCGGCAGGAACATCGGCGAGTCCCCGGCCTGCCCGGGTGTGAGCGCGATCACCAGCGGCAGCCCGCAGCCGTCTACGAGCTGATGGATCTTCGTCGAGAGCCCGCCGCGGGAGCGGCCGATCGCGTGGTCAGGCGGCTCGGCGGGATTCGTGTAATTCGCCGGATCGGCCGGATTCTTGTAGTTCGATGAAGCCCCCTGTGTGGCGCGTGAGGTTCGTCGCGTGCTGATGCGCGCGGGCGATCGTGGAGTCCACCGACAGCGACCAGTCCACCAGCCCCTCCGCGTCCGCCTGAGCCGTCACCTCCGAGAGGACCCGGTCCCAGGTCCCGTCCCCTGCCATCCGCCGATGCCACTTCCACACCGTCTGCCACGGGCCGAACACCGCGGGCAGGTCCCGCCACGCGATCCCGCACCGGTACCGGTAGATGATCCCCTCGACCATCGTGCGCGCGTCCGAGAACGGCCGCCCCTTCCGCCCCGTACGAGCCGGCAGGAACCCGGCGATCAATGACCACTGACCATCAGAGAGCAACTGAAAACGCGACACGAAACCAGCATCCCGGCAACGACGTCAATCAATTGAGAGACACGCTCTAGTCGTTCGGCGGCGCAGCCGCGGCGCGCGCGAGAGCCGCTGCGCGCGCGAGGGTGGCCGCCCTGTGCGACGCCTCGTGACACAACGTGACCGCCGGTTACGGGCATGGTGCAACGGTCATCGCCGCCTCCCTAGCGTCGCCTCCAGAGCCATCGCGCTCGATACACAGACCATCAGGAGGACCCCGTGACCGACAGCGCCCGTCGTGTTCCGCTTTCCGTTCTCGACCTCTCGCCGTTCTCGAGCGGGGAGTCCCCCGGGGACGGCATCCGTCACACCATCGATCTCGCACGGCAGGCCGAGCGCGCGGGGTATCGGCGCTACTGGCTCGCCGAGCACCACGCGAACCCCGGCATCTCGGGTTCGCAGCCGCATGTCATCGCGGCGCTCGTGGCGGCGGCGACCCACACGATCCGCGTCGGCACCGCGGCGACGATCGCCGGCAACTACGAGCCGATCCAGATCGCAGAGGCCGCGGGCATCATCGGCGCGGCCTCCGGCGGGC
>NZ_JBLRDT010000078.1:0-12001 GCF_057512245.1 Gryllotalpicola sp. CP2-P1 | reverse complement strand
CGCCCAGGAATCCGATGAGGATGAGCGCGCCCAGGCGACGCGACGCCGCCGTCATCTCGGCGGCGGCTAGCGGGCAGCGGTCGCACTCGTCGAGGTGGGCGTCGAGGCGCTCCTGCTCGCGAGCGGGCAGCGCCTTGCGGGTCTGGGCCGCGAGCCGGTCGATCGACCAGCGGCACTCGGAGTTCTCGGGAACGGTGGAGATGTGCGCCTGCACCCAGGCGTGCCTGAGGCCCTCTTTCGCGCGCTTCGCGAGCGCCGACACCGCGTTCGGCTTGATGCCGATCATCGCGGCGACCTCGCGCGGCGGCAGCTGCTCGGCCTCGGTGTACCAGAGCACCTCCTGCCAGCGCTGCGGCAGCGTGTTGAACGCCCGCACGGTCAGGCTCTGGTCGAAGCGCTCAGAGAAGGCCTCATCGCTCGAGTCGGGGTCGACGACCTCGAGCTCGTCAGGCGTGATCTCGTTCGGCTGCGCGCCCCAGCGGGCCGCGACCGAGCGGATGGTCGTGACGAGATACGGCCGGAACGCCGCTGTCGGCCCGTTGCCGCGCTCGATCGCCTTGAGCACGCGCACGAACGCCTCGGAGACGAGGTCGTCGGCGTCGAAGGCCGAGGTGATGGCGCGCGCCGCGCTGATCCCCGCGCGATGGTGGCGGTCCCAGAGGGCACCGTAGGCCTGCTTGTCGCCCGAGCGGACCCGCTCGAGCAGCTCGGCATCGCTTTCCGCGGACGCGCCGACCGGCCCGCTCTCAGCAGGCTCAGTGGGCTGGGGAAGTGCAGTCATAGGTCGTAGCTCGGTGCGGGGGTAGACAAGGCAGTGCGCTTGTACGATACGCGACGACTGTCGCGCAAGCTACATCGGCACCGTGACCAAAGGGCGGGGTACCGCAAGCCGCACAGACATGATCTCAATGAGAACCTCCTCGGACTCGCGCACCATGAGGCACAGGGCGCCGTCGATGCGCTGCACGCTGAGACCGCCGCTCAGCGCCGCGGCCGACAGCGTCGTCGCCGCCACGTTGAGCAGGGCCGGCGCCGTCTTCCACACCACCACGTCGGGCAGGTGCTCGACGACGTCGCGGGCGACGGCCCGCACGAACGCGCGCCAGTCGCCGGGCGCCTTCTGCTCGGCAAGGGCACGCGCGACGCGCAGCTCGTCGAGTTCGATGACCTCGTTCACTTGTTCTGCTCTCTTCTGTGATCGAACGGATGCCGCGACCGCGGCGCTTCGAAGCTTCAAAGTCTGAAAAAGGGAGACACGAGCGGCCGCCACCCCCATGGCGGCCGCTCTCGGCCCAAGCCCGCGCGCGTTCCCAGTCGGTTGCGGGCACCCCCTTGTCGGCCGGTCTATTTAGTCGGCCCGGTGACGACTGCCGCTGAAGTCGGTGCGCACCGCGAGCAAGTCGCGGATCTGCGTCAGCAGCTCGATGTCACTGGGCCCAATCGGCGCCCCTTCCGCCGGCATGGCCGCCGCCGCGCGCCGCTTCATGAGTGCCTGAAGCGGAAGCACGAAGGCGAAGTACACGACCGCCGCGATGATCACGAAGTTGACCACCGCGCCGACCACAGCGCCGAAGTACAGCGTCGAGTGGCCGCCCGAGACGGTCGGAATGTCGACCGTGAGCGCCTTGTCGAGGCTGTTCGCGTTGAAGACGGCACTGATGAGCGGGTTGATGATCTTCGTGACCACCGCCGTGACAAGTGCCGTGAACGCCGTGCCGATGACCACGGCGACCGCGAGGTCGATGACGTTCCCCTGCGAGAGGAACTCTTTGAACCCCTTCAGCATGAATCCTCCAGATCCGGTTTTTCGTGCGGTTTCGTTCCGTACGCCTTGAAGAGACCTGGGGTGACGCGGATCGTGACGCGGCTGCCGAAGTTTTTTTGGAACTTTTTCTGGAGGGCCGTTTTCTAGGCTCGAGTCATGGCCTGGACGACACTCAGCACCCGCACCGCGTACGAGAATCCCTGGATCCGGGTGCGCGAGGACCAGGTCGTGCACCCCGACGGCTCGCAGGGGCTCTACGGCGTCGTGGAGCTGCGGCCGGCGGTGTTCGTCGTGGCGCTCGACGACGCCGAGCGGGTCGCCCTGGTCGAGATCGACCGATACACGGTGGGGTCGTCGCTCGAGGTGCCCGCGGGTGGCAGCGATGGGCAGGAGCCGCTGGTGGCCGCGCAGCGCGAGCTCGTGGAAGAGACCGGCCTTGAGGCATCCGAGTGGGTCGAACTGGGAACGCAATATGCGCTCAACGGCGCCGCGCTCGCGCCCGAGCACATCTTCCTCGCGCGCGGGCTTCGTCAGGTGGCGGATGCCTCACGCGAGCAGCTCGAGGAGGGGATCTCCGGCGTGCGGTTCGTGCCGCTCGGCGAGGTGCTCGCGATGATCGGTGACGGGCGCATCACCGACAACGAGACGGTCGCGGCGGTGGCGCTCGCGGCGATCAGGCTCGGCCGGCTGGCTTTCTGCCCCTCTTCTTCACCCGAAGTGTGAGTTCGGGTGCCTTGGCCCGCCAGGAAGCAACCCGAACTCACACTTCGGGGGCAGAGGGTGCCAGAGGGTGGGTGAGCGCCGGCGGCTCAGGCCGGGGTCGTCGCTCGCAGCTTCACCGCGGAGAGGATCGCGGCACCGGCGCCCGCGGCGACCGCCACCCAGAGGATCGTCGTCGCGGCCGCGGCCTGCTCGGTGACTGAGCCCGCCGCCGCACCCGAGAGCACGAGCGCCATCGACACCGCCGCGGCGCCGGCCGACTGGCCGACCGTGCGGTTCGTGTTGAGCACGGCAGAGGCCGACGCGGCGTAGCGCAGCGGCGCGGCCGCCATCATGTCGCGGTTGTTGGGGCTCTGGAAGGTGCCGAATCCGAGCCCGCAGACGGCAGTCGAGACCAGCACGAGCCAGATCGGCGGGTGCGAGCCGAGCAGGGCGCACATGGCGAGGCCGATCGTCAGGATCACGAGCCCCGTGACGGCGAGGTACGCGGGCCGGACCCGGTCGGCGACGCGCCCCGAGAGCGGTGCGACGATGACGATCACGAGCGGCCACGGCGTGAACAGCAGGGCGGACTCGAGCGGAGAGGCACCATAGGCGCTCTGGAACAGGAACGGCAGCGCGATGAAGGCGATGCCCTGCCCGAGGAACGACACCCACGCGGTGCCGACGGTCAGGCTGAACACCCCCGTGAACAGCCCGAGGGGAATGAGCGGGCGCACGGCGCGGCGCTCGCGGCGGATGAACAGCCACGTGAAGAATCCCGCAGCGACGAGCAGCACGACCCCCTGCCACAGCGTCGAGAGCGCGGCGAGCTGCCGCACGCCGATGAGGAAGCACGCGATCGCGAGCGCCGCGAAGAGCGCCCCCTGCGTGTCGTAGTCGCCACGCTGCTGCGTGCGCCCCGGCACGAAGAAGATCGCGAGCACGAAGGCGACCGCCCCGATCGGCACGTTGATGAGGAACAGCCACGGCCAGCTCAGCCCGTGCAGGATGACGCCGCCGAGCGTCGGCCCGATCGAGGTGCCGAGCGCCACGGTCATCGCGTTGATGCCGAAGATCTGCCCGAGCTTCTCGGGCGGGAAGATGTTGCGGAACAGCGGAAGCGCGACCGCGAGGATCACCGCGGACCCGAGCCCCTGCACCACCCGGAAGGCGACCAGCCACCCGAGGGTCGGCGACAGTGCGCACCCGAGCGATGCGAGCGTGAAGACCGGCACGCCGACGAGGTAGAGGCGCCGCCGGCCGACCTGATCGCCGAGTGCACTCGTCGCGGGCACGGCGCACGCGACCGCGAGCAGGAACGCGGTCGCCACCCACACCGTCTCGGACGGCGGCACCGCGAGCTGCTTCGACAGCTGGGGCAGCGCGACGTTGACGATCGACGTGTCGATCGTGGCCATCAGCGTGGACAGCAGGATCGAGACGACGGCCAGGTTGCGCCGCAGCGGCGACGAGGTGAGGGCGAGTGCTGCGGTGGTCATCGAGATTTAGTTTAGCTTTGCTAACTATCGGATGCCTGAGCCGGGCGCGTCCCGACGGCGAGCACCGCCGCCTGTGGGAAGTGCAGCAGCCCGTCGCTTCCGGTGAACGTGGGGGTGCGGGCGTCGTAGGCCGCTCTCATGCGGCGTCTTGTCGGGGCATCCGCCGCCCGATATGCGTAGCCGATCAGCGCGATGCCCGCCTCGACACCCGACCACAGCGCGTCGGCGTCGACGGCCCACTCGAACTCGACGCGGCGAGCGCGGATGCCGGTGAAGCCGCACTCCTCGAACAGCGCCGACAGCCCGGCCTCGCTGCGGTCGAAGTCGCTGCCCGCGGGCAGTCGGTTGCCGGGCGGCGGGTAGGCGCCCGTCTCGTCCTGGATCTCGCGCCACAGCACCGCGGTCGCGCTCGGCGCCTTCCCCCACGGCCAGACCGTCGCGGCGAAGCGCCCGCCGGGCTTCAGCACGCGGCGCAGCTCGGCGAGGCTCTCGCGCGGGTGGTCGACGTGGTTGATCGCGAAGTTGGCGGCGGCCGCGTCGAACGCGGCGTCGTCGTAGGGCAGCTCGGGGAGCGTCGCGGTGGTGAAGCGGATGGTCTCGGCCGGCTCAATCCGGCGGCCTGCGGGGCCCGGTCTCCATTCGGCTTCGCCGAGTCGACCCGCGGCATTCGGCTGCGACGAGTCGACCAGCGCGGGTCGGGAGCGCGCGAAGTCGATCATCGATTGCTCGGCGTCGAACGCGTCGACCTGCCAGCCGGCGCGCGCCGCCGCGACCGCGACGGAACCGGTGCCGGTGCCGACGTCGAGCAGGAGGCCCGGTGCGCCCAGCTCGCCGAGCAGCTCGGGCACGGTGCACGCGCAGAGCGCGCCGAACGAACGGTCGTACGGCGCGGCGATGCCCGCCCAATCCGCGAAGGCCACCTGACCACACTATGGTGTGCGTCGTGAGCACAGCGTCGCCTCTCGCGCAGTCGCCTGACGACATCAAGATCCCGACCCGGAAGATCCTCGCGTGGGGCGCGTGGGACTGGGGTTCGAGCGCATTCAATGCGGTCGCGACGACGTTCGTCTTCACGGTCTATCTGACGAGCAGGAGCTTCGGCGACACCGACCACACCTCGGCGCTGCTCGGCTGGGTGCTCGGCGTCGCGGGCGTGCTGGTCGCGCTGACCGCACCGGTCACCGGCGAGCTGTCTGACGCCGCCGGCCGCCGCAAGCTGTGGCTTGCGATCTTCTCGGCCCTCGTCGCCCTGTCGCTGCTCGCGACGGTCTTCGTGAAGTCCGAGCCGGGATTCCTGTGGTTCGGCCTCATCGCCGTGGCGGTCGGCACGATCTTCTACGAACTGGCGGCGGTCAATTACAACGCGATGCTCACGCAGGTCTCGACGGCGAAGACCATCGGCCGGGTGTCGGGCCTCGGGTGGGGACTCGGCTACGTCGGCGGCATCGTGCTGCTGCTGATCGTGTACATCCTCTTCATCTCGGGCGAGGGCGGGGCGCTGCACGTCCCGACGGAGGGCGGCTGGAACATCCGCATCTCGATGCTCGTCGCGACGGTCTGGTTCGCGGCGTTCGCGATCCCGGTGCTGGTCGCCGTCGAAGAGCCGCACGTGCCGCGCGAAGTCGCGCGCGAACGCGGCTCGTTCTTCGGCGCCTACGTCACGCTGTGGCGCACCATCACCGAGCTGTGGACGCTGAGTCGCAACACGATCTGGTTCCTGCTCGCCTCGGCGATCTTCCGCGACGGCCTCACGGGCGTCTTCACCTTCGGCGGCGTGCTCGCCGCCGGCACCTTCGGCTTCTCGAGCGGCGAGGTCATCATCTTCGCGATCGCGGCGAACATCGTCGCCGGCGTCTCGACGATCGCCACGGGCCCCCTGGACGACCGCGTCGGGCCGAAGCCGGTGATCGTCACCTCGCTGATCGGGCTCGTCGTCGCGGCATCCCTCATCTTCTTCCTGCACACGGGCGGCGCGACGATCTTCTGGGTCTTCGCCCTGATCCTGTGCCTGTTCGTCGGCCCCGCGCAGTCGGCGTCGCGCACCTTCCTCGCCCGGCTGATTCCCGAGGGGCGCGAGGGTGAGGTGTTCGGGCTGTACGCCACGACGGGGCGCGCCGCGACCTTCCTCGCCCCGACCGCGTTCGCCCTCTTCGTCGATCTGTTCGGCCACCAGATCTACGGCATCATCGGCATCGTGCTGGTGCTGCTCATCGGCTTGCTCGTGATGATTCCGGTGCGGCCGGGGCAGGGGAAGCTAGCAGCGCGCACCCGCTAGCGCTCGGGCTTGCGGCTCGGCCGTGTAGCCCGCCGTGTAGTAGCCCGGGTTTTGCGCCCCGCGCCGACAGATGCGCCTACGGCCGTGGACGCAGACGTCGGGCGGGGACGCAAAACTGACCGAACGGAACGCTCGCTCGCGGCATCCGCTCACCTTGTGTCCATAGGGTCTATGACGTGTCCAGCGACGTCGTCCCCCTCGGCCCCGTAGAACCTGCCGACAAGCGCATCGTGACCGAGTCCACCGAGGCGGTCTTCGAACAGCTCGGCGACAGCGCGCTGAGCGAGATCTACGCGTTGCGCGACGACTTCTCGCGGTTCATGATGCCGTACAAGTTCGCCATCGACGAGGTCATGACCAAGATCTCGATCCTGCGCGAAGAGTTCGCCGCGCTGCACGCCGAGAACCCCATCGAGCACGTGAACTCCCGGCTCAAGACGACGGAGTCGGTGCTCGAGAAGGTGGCACGGAAGGGTGTCGAGCCGTCGTACCAGGCGATTCGCGAGGCGATCACCGACATCGCCGGCATCCGCGTCGTCTGCTCGTTCGTGAGCGACGTCTACCGCGTGTTCGACGCGCTCACCGCACAGGACGACGTGCGGGTCATCCAGGTCAAGGACTACATCGCGAACCCCAAGCCCAACGGCTACAAGAGTCTGCACGCGATCATCGAGATCCCCGTGTTCCTCTCCGACGGGCCCGTTCCCGTCGTCGTCGAGGTTCAGCTGCGCACCGTCGCGATGGATTTCTGGGCGAGCCTCGAGCACAAGATCTATTACAAGTACGACGCGGATGTCCCGGCCGAGATGCTCGAAGGGCTGCGCGAGGCGGCGGATGTCGCGGCCGATCTCGACTCGAAGATGGAGCGCCTGCACCACCAGGTGCGGCGAGCATAAGGGCGGCTGCGCGCTTGCGCTGCGCCTGCGCCTGCGGTTGCGCGCTGCGCGCCTACGCGCCGTGCTCGGGGCGCGCGGACTTGGGCAGCTCCTTGCGCTCCGCGCGCGTGAGCTGCGTCGCATCGGGCAGCCCCTTCGGCGGGCGGCCGCTGTACCAGAGCCCGGTCTGCTCGTACCACTGGACCTTGCGGTAGTGATCGTCGAGGGCGGCACGCACGGCCCCCTGGACCACGCCGTAGAGGATCCACGCGGCGATGGCGAACAGAACAAGATAGCCGAGGCCCGCGGAGAGCACACCGACCGACATCACCCAGGGACCCACGGCACTGCCTTTCGTAGAGGTGCCCCCAACCTAGCGGCACCCCAGACCATCGTCGAGGTTCTGGCAGATGTTCCGCGCTTCGCCGGCCGTCAGACGACCCCAACTGCCGTTCTCGCGGCGGATTGCGGCATCTACTGCCGTCTCGCGGGCCCGGCGGCCGGGGCGCGGCGCGGCGCTATGCCGTGCGGACGCCGTGGAGCTCCTCGACGAGGCGCCAGGTCACACCCTCGTCGTCGGAGACCCAGCCCTGCCAGTCGTAGCCGTCTTCGCGGATGTCGGTGAAGTTCCACCTGATCGGGCGCCCGTCGTTCTGAGAGCCGTCCTGCCGCACGCCGCCCCGCCACGTCGACGCGATCATGCTCGCGAACTCGTTGGAGTCGGGGGCGAAGAAGCTCACGCGCGCGATTCCCGCCTGGGGGTCGGCGACCCGCAAGCCGATCGCGACCGTGCGGCGCGTGCCGTCGGGCTCGGTGACGACCTCGAGGTCTTGGATCGCCCGGCCCTCGAGCACCCACGCGACGAGGTAGTCGAACTCGCGGGGCATCCACTCGCCCGTCTCTTCATCGAGTCGCTGACCTGTCACGTGCCACGACCCGACCAGCTTGCGGAAGTTGCGCAGACTGTGGTGCCCCTCGGCCAGCAGGGCCTCAACGAATTGCCCGGTTGCTGCGTCGAGTTCCATGCCGGCCTCCTGGTGGTGAGTGGGTGCGGTCAGTTCTCCGGTCGACCGGTCTCGGTGGACGAGACGTCGGTGCGGTGGAAGTTGAGGTAGCTGCGCGACGCCGTCGGGCCACGCTGGCCCTGGTAGCGCGAGCTGTAGTCGGCCGAGCCGTAGGGTTTCTCGGCCGGCGAGGTGAGCCGGAAGAAGCACATCTGGCCGATCTTCATGCCGGGCCAGAGCTTGATCGGCAGCGTCGCGACGTTGCTCAGCTCGAGGGTGACGTGACCCGTGAAGCCCGGGTCGATGAAGCCCGCGGTCGAGTGTGTCAGCAGGCCGAGGCGGCCGAGCGAGCTCTTGCCCTCGAGGCGGGCCGCCACGTCGTCGGGCAGCGTGACGCGCTCGAACGTCGAGCCGAGCACGAACTCGCCCGGGTGCAGGATGAAGGGCTCATCGCCGTCGACCTCGACGAGGTGGGTCAGGTCGGGCTGGTTCTCGGCCGGGTCGATGAACGGGTACTTGTGGTTCGAGAACAGCCGGAAGAAGCGGTCGAGGCGCACATCGATGCTCGACGGCTGGATCATTCCGGGCTCGTACGGGTCGAGCTGGATCCGGCCGCTGTCGAGTTCGGCCCTGATGTCGCGGTCGCTGAGCAGCACGCGGCCAGCCTATCCAAAGGGTCGCGGGCGATCTCGATGCGGATGCCCGAACCTCAGGCATCCGTCAGGGAGAGACCGGCACCTCCCACGTCAGGCGGGTGCCTGCCCGCGTCGAGTCGATCGAGAGCGTGCCGCCGCGGGCCTCGGCACGGGCGCGCAGATTGGCGAGGCCGCTGCGGCGCGTGCTCTCGTCGACGCCGCCTCGCCCGTCATCCGCCACCTCGACGCGCAGCCGCCCCTCGGCGAGCGCGAGCGACACGTTGACGGTCTTGGCGTGTGCGTGCTTGACGGTGTTCGCGACCGCCTCGCGCACGACGGCGACGACGTCGTCGGCGAGCTCGGCGGTCACACTCGAGTCGAGCGCCCCCCGGAAGTCGATGCGGGGGCTGCGCAGCAGCTCGTGCCGGAACTGCTCGACGACGTCGATGACGCGGTGGCGCAGGGAAGAGGCATCCGTCTGCGTCGCCGTCATCGCGAAGATCGCGAGCCGGATCTGGCTGATCGCGTCGTCGAGCTGATCGGTGACGCGCATGATGCTGGCGCTCGCGTCCTCGCCGATGCCGGTGCCGAGCAGGCCCTGCAGCTCGAGCCCCGAGCCGAAGAGCTGCTGGATGACGTTGTCGTGCAACTCGCGCGCGATGCGCCCCCGGTCTCGGACCAGCGCCATGCGCTGGCGGGCGTCGCGCGCCTGGGCCAGCGCCAGCGCCAGGCTCGCCTGGGCCGCGAACTCCGAGGCCATCTGGCGGGTCGCCGGGCTGAAGGCGACCTGGTCGCGAGAGCGCCCGATGAGCAGCACCCCGCTGCTCGAGCCCTCGGCGGTGAGCGGCAGGGCGAGGGTCGGGCCGAGCATGCCGTCGTGGGCATATACGGCGGGCATGCGGTCGGCGAACTCGGGCTGACCACTGAGGAACGCACGCCCGGCGAGCGAGTCGGCGACGGGGGCGTCGTCGCCCAGCGCCTCTTCCCACCCAAGGCCCGAGACGGCGGCAACGCGCAAGGTGTCCGGCTTGCGGGCATCCGCTTGCTCGCCCGTCGCCGGAACCAGGACGAGCGCAACGGCCGCGTCCGCGATCTCGTGCACGCGCTCGGCGATGAGGGCGAGCGGGTCGTGCTCGTCGCCCGCGAGCAGCGCCGCGGTGATCTCGGCCGTCACGGCCGTCCACGCCTGGCGCCGGGCGGTCTCGGTGAACAGCCGGGCGTTCTCGATCGCGAGGCCCGCAGTGGCGGCGAGCGCCGTGACGATCTCTTGATCGTCGGCGGTGAAGCCGCCCTCGTGATTGGTGAGGTAGAGGTTGCCGAAGATCGTGTCGCGCGAGTGCACCGGGACGCCGAGGAACTCGTGCATCGGCGGGTGGTGCGCGGGGAAGCCGACCGAGCGGATGTCTGCACCGATCTCGTCGATGCGGATCGGCTCGGGCGAGTCGATCAGCGCGCCGAGCAGTCCGTGCCCCTCGGGCAGGTGGCCGATCGCGCGGGCCTGGTCGGGGTCGAGACCGACGTAGATGAAGCGCTCGAGCCGCTTGCCGCTCGGAGTGGTCGGCGCGGTCGCGGACAGGACGCCCAGCGCACCGTACTGCGCGCCGGACAGCTCGATGGCGAGCTCGACGATGCGGCGCAGCACCACCTCGAGATCCAGGGCGGAGACGAGCTGCTCGTTCGCCTGGATCAGGGCGCGCAGTCGCGCTTCAACCGATGTGCCGACGACCACGGCTTCAGGTTAGTCGCGGGGCGGGTGAGGCGGCCGGGCGGCGGCGGTTGCGTCGGCGGTGAGTGGTTGAGTGGGGGGCGGATGCCTCGGGCCGCGGTCGCCTGTGGAGAGTGCGGGCGGTGTCGCGAATCTGTGGATACTTGTTCTATATTTTCTATTGCGTTGCGTTGCTCTGTGGCGTAGCTTTATTCCCATGAGTTCGGTCGGGTCCGGCGCCGCAACGGCGCTCACACAGCTGGCGGCGCTGCTGCCCGTGGACCCGTGCACGCTCACCGACCAGCAGGTGGTCGACTTCCTCGGCCGCGTCAGCGCCGCACGTCGTCAGATCGAGGCACTCGAGCTGGCCGGCGCGGCAGAGTTGAACCGCCGTTCCGACCCGGCCCCCGGCGGCGACTCGCTCGCCAAGCGGCTCGGCCACAAGACCGCCGCGCAGGCCGTCGAGGCGATGACCGGAACGTCCGGGAAGTCCGCCCGGCGGCTCGTCGCCGACGTGGAGGACCTCGCCAAGCTGCCCATCGTCGAGGCCGCGGTGCTCGACGGGCGCATCGGCCGCGAGAGCGCCGAGGCGATCGCCGGCGAGCTCACGAAGGCCGCAGAGGGCGTCGCGCCTTCCGAGGTGGCCGCGGTGGAAGCCGAGCTCGTCGAACTCGCAGCCGCAGCGCCGGCCGACCGGGTGCGCGAGGAAGCCCACCAGCGCGCCGCCCACCTCACCCCCGACCTCGTCGAGCAGCGGGCCGCAGCCGCGCACGAGAAGCGGTACTTCTGGATCGGCAAAGAGGAAGGCGGCCTCGCGCGCGTCTCCGGACTGCTGCCCGTCGAGCACGCCGCGACGATCCGCACCGTGCTCGACGGCTACGCCAGCCCGAAGCGCAAGGTCACCTTCGAACCCGGCCCCCAGGCACCCGCCGATCCACGCACCATCGGCCAGAAGTACGCCGACGGGCTGCGTGACGTCTTCGCCGCCCACGCCCGTGACGCCGACACCCTCGAGGTCGGCGGCGACCACCCCATGGTCTGGGTCACCACCACAGAGGCCGAGCTCGCCGCCGGCACGGGCCTCGCCTTCATCGCCGGGTCATCCGAGCCGACCAGCGTCAGCGTCGCCCGGAAGGTGGCCTGCAGCGGCGGCCTGCAAGAGGTCGTCCTGACTGAGGCGGGGGCGTTCCTGCGCCTCGGGCGCACCAAGCGCGGCTTCAACCGGCGCCAACGCCGCGCCATGGTCGCCAGAGACGGCGGTGAGTGCATCATTCCCGGCTGCACCGTGCCCGCCTACCGCGCCGAAGCCCACCACGTGGTCAGTTGGCTCGAGGGCGGTCCCACCGACGTCGACAACGGTGTCCTTCTGTGCCCCTTCCATCACGACCAGGTCGAGAGCGGCCCGTGGCAGATCCGCATAGTCGATGGACGACCGCAGGTGCGCTGGTCCTACGGCGGCATGGTCGCCGATTGGCAAGCGGTGACGACGAGCACCCAGGCACCCGTCAGTCCCTGACTTTGCACGCGGGGGAGAGCTCTGC